>JAYUVA010000001.1:0-4603 GCA_043754375.1 Candidatus Kuenenia sp.
AAATATGCAACCATGGCAGGCGGAAGTACAGCAACTTCAGTTTTTGTGAATTCGATGACACTGCAGCATCCTCGCTGCCGTCACTGGAATTCTGCGCGAGTGACTCGAGCGTGTCGTCATCCGTGAATCCACGGCATGGCCGAGATGAAATGAATTGAAATACCATCGTTGGAAATTCTGTTATCAGGACGGATTCAGGGATAGATTTCGACTTCTGCGTTCAGATTCCGGGAATCACTGTGTTCACGGCAACGTGTCGTTGCACTGCAATTCAGACAATTCGAACCTTAGATCGAAAACCATAGTGCGGGGATGCGGAAGTTGGGAAACGCGATGTGCAACCACGCGCAGGTCTGGAGGTCTGGATGGAAACCCGGCGCGTGTGGCAGGAAGGCAACGTTCGGCGCGTATCACCGACCGGAACAATTCAATGCCTGGCTATTTTCGTCGCAATTTGGCAACATGTTCTTTCCTGCAAGTCTTTTTGTCCTGAGGAGAGGTTTGCTTCGCGGAATTCTCTTCACCCACGTTTCTGGATCCCACCGATGACATCACGTTTACTGATGATCCTGTGTCTGCTGCCGATTCTTTCACCCGTGATGTCTCAGGAATTTCAGCTGCATTCGTTTGATAGGCAGCAGTTATCGGATGTGTATTACTCAGAAGGCATTGCCGCGGGTGATGTGAATGGCGACGGCCTGACAGATATTGTGTATGGGCCGCACTGGTACGCCGGCCCGGAATACACGGCGAAACAGGAAATCTATCCTGCGGTGCCTCAGAATCGCGAAGGTTACGCCGACAACTTTTTCAACTGGGTGTATGACTTCGACAAAGATGGTGCGAACGACATTCTGGTGGCGGGATTTCCTGGTACACCTGGTTATGTCTATCGCAATCCTGGCAAGGATGGCCTGACGGGACTGTGGGATAAATTTCAGGTCGCTGATTCCGTCAGCAACGAAGCGCCACAATTTGCAGACATCACTGGCGACGGAATCCCGGAACTTGTATGTACGCGAAATGGAAACTACGGCTTTTACGTTCCGCAGCCAGCAGAGCCGCTTGGCGCGTGGAAGTTTGTATCGATCTCTGAACCGACTGCGCCGACTCCCTTTGGCCATGGACTCGGCATAGGTGATGTGAACTCAGACGGACGTATCGACATGATCGCCACCGATGGCTGGATGGAACAGCCAGCGGACGGTGCCGTCGAAGGCATCTGGAAATTTCATAGGCATCCGTTCGCTCTCGCCGGCGCAGACATGTTTGCTTACGATGTCGATGGCGACAACGATGCAGACATTATTACAGCTCTGAGTGCTCATGATTTCGGTCTGGCATGGTACGAAAACACGGGCACCGATGCCGACGGCGAAATACAGTTTGAACAGCATCTGCTGTTGGGCACGACGAAAGAAGAGAGCCCTTACGGAGTCCTGTTCACGGAGCTTCATGCCGTCAAACTTGCCGACATGAACGGCGACGGACTGCTGGACATTGTGACCGGAAAAACTTACTGGTCGCATCATGCCCAGAGCCCGATGTGGGATGCAGGTGCGGTGGTATACTGGTTTGAACTCAGCCGCAACGACGATGGATCCGTCGATTACATTCCTCATCTCGCCGACGGCGAAGCGGGGATTGGACGAGGACTTGTTGTCGAAGATCTTAACAAGGATGGACTGATCGATATTGCCTGCGGCGGCATGAAAGGTGCGAATGTGTTAATGCATCTGACGAAGGCCGTGACGGAAGACGAATTCCAGCAGGCGCAACCGCAAAAGCGAAAAGACATGGCTGAAGGATTGTCGCCGGGTGATGCCGCAAAGCAGATGACGGTTCCACCAGGATTTAAGGTGCAACTTGCAGCCGGTGAACCGATGGTCCATCAGCCTGTGGCCATGTGTTTCGATCACAGGGGACGACTGTGGGTCGCAGAAGCTCATACGTATCCTCTGAGAGCGCCGGCTGGCGAAGGCAAGGACAAAATCCTGATCTTTGAAGATACGACGGGCGATGGTGTGTTTGATACTTCAAAGACGTTCATCGAAGGCCTGAATCTCGTGAGCGGTATGGAGGTCGGCTTTGGTGGGGTCTACGTCGGTGCCGCTCCTTATCTGATGTTCATTCCCGATCGCGATGGTGACGACGTGCCAGATCAGGCAATTGTGCAGGTCGATCGTATTCTGAGCGGCACGGCGCTAGCCGCCGGTGTCACTCTGACGGGACTAAGGCAATTACCGGCGGCTAGCGCCGTGCCGCTCACTGCGCAAACAGAACTCCAATTCCCGAACGACGTACCTCCCGGTGCGATCGTGCTGCGCGACGGTTTCGGCTGGGAGGATACGCATGAGACGCTGAATACGTTTATCTGGGGACCGGACGGCTGGCTCTACGGATGCCATGGCGTGTTCACGCATTCCAAAGTCGGCAAGCCGGGTGCGGCAGATAAGGACCGTTTGCCGCTCAACGCCGCCGTCTGGCGGTATCATCCGCAGAAGGACATTTTTGAAGCGTTCATGAACGGCACCAGCAATCCATGGGGCGTGGATTTTAACGACAAGGGCCAGGCGTTTCTCACGGCCTGTGTGATTCCGCATCTGTGGCACGTTATTCAGGGAGGCCGCTATTTCCGTCAGGGCGGCCAGCATTTTAACCAGTATACTTACGACGACATCGGGACGATCGCCGATCACGCCCACTATGCCGGCAACATCGCCGATTCTGCATGGTGGGGACATGAACCAAAGGCCTCCGGCGCGACAGCGGATGCCGGCGGTGGCCACGCTCATTGCGGAGCAATGATCTACCTGGGTGATAACTGGCCCGATGAGTACCGCAATAAGATCTACTTCAATAACGTCCATGGCAATCGCATTAACTGCGACGTCCTGGAACGCGAAGAAGGCTCAGGATTCGTCGGCCATCATGGCAAAGATCTGATGCTGGCGAATGATCACTATTTCCGCGGCATCAATTTGCGCTACGGTCCGGACGGCAGTGTGTACCTGATCGACTGGTACGACAAAAATGCCTGCCACCGCACAAATCCGGAAATTTGGGATCGCTCCAACGGTCGCATCTATCGGATTTCTTATGGAGACGACCAGCGTCAGGAGTTCCATGGTTCGTCGTGGTCCGAAGAGCAGTTGCTTGCGGCCCATGAGCACAAAAACGACTGGTATGTCCGCACAGCGCGGAAGCTGATGATGGATCGCGGTTGTTCGAAGGACATGGCGGATGTGTTATGGAAAATGGCGACTGATCCCACAAAAACAGTCGAACGCCGACTGCGATATCTTTGGACGTTGCACGCATGTGGTGCGATACAGAAGTCCATGACATTGCAGCTTCTCACGGACAAAGAAGAATATGTCCGAGCGTGGTCGATTCAGTTTGAACTGGAAGACAAATCGGCATCGGAGTCTGTGTTGCGACGCTTGCTGGAACTGGCCATCAACGATCCGTCCTCCGTGGTTCGCATGTATCTGGCTTCGGCGCTGCAAAGACTTCCGAACGATCAGCGCTGGAGCATCGCATCGGCATTGGCAACGCACGGCGAAGATGCCGCAGATCATAACCTGCCGCTGCTGCTTTGGTACGGTGTCGAACCGCTGGTTGCCTTTGATCCATCGCGAGCAGTCGCATTGGCACTGACCAGTGAGATCCCTGCGTTGCGTCGGTTCATCTTTCGTCGTGCTGCGGCTCAGAATGAAACACTGCCTGCTGTTTTGGCGCTACTTGGAACAACAAAAGGCGTCGAGCTGCAGCAGTTGATCATGGAAGAAATGATGGCGTCATTTGAAGGGCGCGTGGCGATTCCAATGCCGGATGAATGGAAAGGCGCGTACGAAGTTCTGGCAGAAAGCAGCGAGCAACGCATTCGCGACGGTGCGGACCAACTGGCTGTACTCTTTGGCGATCAACGTGTGTTCGGGCCGATGCGAGCGTTGCTTGCCGATCCGAAACAGGATATCGCTCGTCGTCAGCAGGCGCTCAACGTGCTTGTTAAAGGTCAGGACAAAGACACCGCCGATGTGCTGCTGAGCGATGCCGTACTCACGAATGCGGACCTGCAGTCCGCTGCCGTAAAAGCACTCTCGACACTCGGCAACGACCGGACACCAGCCACGCTGCTGGATCACTACAAGAAGCTCAGCAACGAAGTCCGCGCGGATGCCATCAGTACGCTGGTTTCACGACCGACATGGACAAAGCTGCTCCTGACGAACATCGGGAGTGGTGCCGTACCGAGTAGTGATCTGCACGCCTACCATGTGCGTCAGATTCTGTCGTTCAACAACAATGAACTGAACGAACTGCTGAAGGCGCATTGGGGTGAGATTCGTGAAACCTCAACCGATCGAAAAGAACAGGTGGCTGTGTGGAAGAAGGAATTGACTCCGAAATCGCTCGCCAAAGCGAATGTCGGAAACGGTCGCCGAATCTTTCTCAAGACCTGCCAGAATTGTCACCTCCTGTTCGGTACCGGTGGCCAGATCGGTCCTGACATCACGGGTTCCAATCGATCCAATCTCGATTACATTCTGGAAAACATGCTCGACCCAAGCGCAGTCGTGGGGCGTGATTATCAGATGAC
>JAYUVA010000002.1:0-9224 GCA_043754375.1 Candidatus Kuenenia sp.
CTGAAACTCGGCTGAAGGACGCGACTGACGACAATCGGGTCGTGCTGCAAAGCGAACTCGAGGAAACTCAAAAAGCTGAGCAGAAAGAAGCGGCTGACGTGGCAGAAGCGAAAGCAAAACTCGCCAGAGAGCAGGCGGAGCTGAAGAAGCTTGAGTCGAAAGTGGAATAACGGTCAGTGAAAAGAAACTCCCTGGCAAATCAGCCGGAACGAGATGGTGTCCGGTTCAGTGGCTGGCCCGACGGAAACTGGCCCGACGGAAACCGGGTGGTATCGGACTGCGGCTGATCAGCAGCAGTGCAGAAGTTGCTTTGTTTAACCGCGTGCCCATCGGGCCGCGCTTCGCTGCCAATCGCGGCGCGTTGCCCACGCGGTTAAACGATATGATGCCAAACTACTTCTGCCGAGGTGCTTAGAACGTTGCGCTTTCGAAATAAGAACAAATTCACTGCGTCACTTTTTAGAGGACCTTGCTTTCCGATTCAGATATGCTTGACATGGAGCCTCGCCAAATTATGGCGAGGCTCTTTTCAATTGATGCGAACAGGGTATCGCTTCAAAGAGCGAACGGTCCTTCACATGAAAAAGAGGCGACGGGGTTTCGCCCGGTTGGGAGCTCTCGTTCTCGCAATTCGTCGGGCAGGTCTTCCACATTGCCGGGGCGACCGACGGCGATCATTGCTTCAACTGCATACGCATCCGGCACATGTAGCTTCGTTCGAGCTGCGTCGCGATCGAAACCTGCCATGCCGTGTACGACAAGCGCCATCTCTGCCCCTTGCAGGCAGAAATTCTGGAACGCTGCCCCCGCATCAAATGTGTGAACCGGGTTGGGCTTTCCGCTTTTGCTGAAGACAGTATGAGACAGCACGACAAGAAGCACGCTTGCCTTGTCACACCATAATTGATTTGGTTTCATCAACAAATCAAAGAACGTCGGCCAGTGTTGACTGCCGCGTGGCGCATACAGGAAGCGCCACTCCTGTTCGTTGTACGTGGAGGGAGCCCATCGTGCGGCTTCGAGCAGACGAAGCAGGTCAGAATGCGGAATTGACTCACCCGACATCGCCCGGGGCGACCATCGCTTCACGAAAATGTCATTGATCGAATGATCAGCCTTGCGGTGATCCAGGGCATTGGGAAGCTGGGACATATTCTGAGTTTTCGTTGTTTTAAGGCGCGGAGTAAACCACGGTACGATTTGTGACTGGAGTGGCTGTAGGACTGACACGCTTACAATACTAAGAGGACCGGGAGATTCCAGTAATCTTCCTGTGCATTCGCCGAATTCGGCAGGACAAACAGAACGAAGTGAGTTTCGGCGTAAACTGATGCGTCGGAACTCGCGTTGCCTGGTTCGGCGTACGGTTCATCACAAACGGTCGTCATCTTCATAATCATTCGCGTCGTGGTCACTATGCAGCGACTGTTTTGGAGAGTCTTTGAAACAGCGACTGCAGAACAGCGAGATCGACAGGCTTGACCATGTGCTCGTCGAATCCGGCCTCAAGAGCTTTTTCCAGATCGGAGGATTGGCCGAACCCAGTAAGCGCGACAAGGTAGACTTGAGCGCATTCGGGACGTTGACGGATTCTTTGAGCCAACTCGTAGCCCGTCATCCCCGGCATCGCGATATCTGAAAACACAACTTCGGGAGTAAATGTGTCCAGCTTCAAAAGTGCCAACGGCCCGTTCTCGGCAAATTCCACGACATGCCCGAGCTTCTCCAGCAGGCGAGCCGTGATCACTCGCAAGGCCCGCATGTCTTCAACCACGAGTACTTTGAATGATCTCGCTGACATGTTCTGCACCATATCGACAGGCATTTCAATCGTTGACTTCAGATTGGCGACGACCGGAAGGCGGACAGTAAACGTACTGCCCTTCCCAACTCCTTCACTTTGCGCGACAACGATGCCGTCGTGTAACTCCACCAACGTTTTTACCAGTGTTAGTCCAATTCCCAGTCCAGAACTACCTCGCTCAAGCGTATCGTCCGCCTGAGAAAACATGTTGAAAATGCTCTGCAGATTTTCTGGAGCAATTCCAATTCCATCGTCCCATACACTGATCACTGCCATCTGCTGCTCTACCGCAACGGTAAGTTCGATTCGTGAACCGGCATCGCTGTATCTGGCGGAGTTGTTGAGGAGATTCGAGATCACCTGCGTCAGCCTTGATGCGTCACCATTGACGCGCACTTCATCACCGTCAGCCATATTGACGATTAGTTGTTGACCGTTCTCTGCAATAAACGTGGACGATGCTTCAACGGCTGCGTCGATAATCGCTCGCAAGTCAACGACTTCGCGGCGAAGTGAGATCTTGCCGCGGCCTATCCGTGATACATCCAGCAGATCATCAATCAAACGCACCAGTTGTTCGACTTGTCTCGCCATCATCTGCCGCAGTTCATCGAACTCCGGGTCGATTTTGAGCATCCCCATCAGCTGCACGGCGTTCTTGATGGGAGCGAGCGGATTGCGGAGCTCATGAGCCAATGTCGCCAGGAATTCATTCTTGCGACTGTCCATGTCAGCCAATTGCGTCGCCAGTTCCGACAGATCATCCTGCGCTTTCCTGGCGGACGTCAGGTCCCGCATGACCTTGCAGTAACCAATCAGTCTATTGTCATGATCGCGAATTGAAGTTGTGATTCCGGACGCCCAGAACTCGATACCACCCTTCCGCATCATCCAGCGATCATCGCTTGCGCTTTGGTCCAATGCGGCAAGTGAGAACTCAATCTCGGGAATCCCGGCCGCCTGCGCTTCCGGTGTAAAAATGAGCGTCAGGATGTCGTGGCCGATGAATTCATGTTCATCAAAACCAAGGACTTGCCTGACGCCCTTGTTCCAGCTCGTTGCCTTGCAGTCAACATCCATCGTGAAGATGGCGTAGTCCTTGATCTGTTCAAGAAACCATCGCAGATGTTGTTCCTGCCGACGATTCTTCTCCTCCAGCGCACGTCGTTCCGTCACATCTCGAAACACCAGGACGGCACCCGAAATGTTGTGCTGTGCGTCACGAATCGGCGATGCGCTGTCCTCGATCGGGATCTCTGTTCCGGATCGCGAGATCAGTAGTGTGTGGTTCACAAGTCCGACGATCGATCCTTCACGAATTGCTCGCGCTGCCGGATTCTCGACGATGACTTTTGTATCTTCTGTGATGATGTTGAACACTTTCGCGATGGCCTGTCCACGAGCGTCACTTTCCGACCAGCCGGTCAGCCTTTCTGATACGGGATTCAGATATGTCACATGAAAATTCTGATCACAAACGATGATACCATCGCCAATACTGGCGAACGTAACCTGTAGTCGTTCGCGTTCCACGAACAGCACGGCGCGGGCAGCATCCACTTTCTTTCGCGCGTCCCGCACAGTCCAGATTAGTGCGACGACAAGACTCAATCCGACCATCGTGGAGATCAGGTTCGTGCTTTGATATAGAAGCATTCCGCAAATAATGAGAACGCAAATCACGGCCGCTGGCAGCAGGGCCTGCAGCCCCCGGTGATTCGGTGGATGAGGGGTTCGTCCATGCGTCGCGGTCAATTCAATTCTCCGGAGTCACTTGTCACAAAACAGAGTTCGCTTGAGAAGTTTTTACTAAACCTTTTGTGAGTGAGATTCTTTCCACATCTTAAGTGCAGGGGACAGCTGTCGCAGCTGTTCGGTCAACGGCGGAATTAATTTTGACGCTTCATTTAGTGACTCGGCCATGCAGGCCGCTTCTACGAAGGCTGCCGCCCGGGTGGCAGGGTCTGCTTCAATGTTGCAACATAGGCCTGCAAGACTATGCGCCAACCGACACGCCTCCGCAACGTCACCTGCATCGATTCGCTGCTGCAGGTCCCGGAGCAGGATTGGAGCGTCCTCAAGAAAGTAATCGACCATACAGCAAAGCAGGTCAGAGTCGGCACCCATTCGGCGTAAGGCGACGCCCGGATTCCAAAGATTGCATGGCTCGATCGATTCTAACATCTGCACTTCGCCTAAATTCAATAACCAACGAAACACGAATCAATGGATTCGTGCTGCCGAGTTCCGCCAACGATCGCAAGTCGATATTTCATGATGACTCAGAAGTTTTCGTCACGTAGCAAAGCACTTGATCTGGCACATTCCGTACCGCAGGTTTCAGGGTCCTTTTGTAGCGTCTCGCCTGAGTTTGAGTTCAGAATCATGCGGGGGATTCCGTCGGTTCCAGTTCTTCTTGATGCATGATCGGACAGTCTGATCGTTCAGCAACCAATCGACTCGTAGAGGCTATCCGAAAAGGGGGCTGACCCTCTCCGGCACGACGGAAACCCCAACATAATCGACTCGCCTTCAAAAGGTCAGACCCCTTATTTGGATGCGAAGCCATGGTCCTCACAAATTCCGCTGGCACAATTTTTGCATCTTAAACAGCGAATACGAAAAGCAACCGACACGATCATTCTTCAACAGAAACGACAGTGCCGAGCGAAATTTGAAACAGGTTGACTCGATCTCGAATCTTGCCGCGAGTGATCCCCAGCAGTTCAGAGGCCTTCGTTTGGTTCCCTTCCGTGGCCTGAAGCACGCGAGTGATCAGATATCGCTCCATTTGTTCTAATGTCTCCGCGTAGAGGTTTCTCGATTCCGCTGCAAGACGTCGATCTACAAAAGGTGCCAGGTCTGAGGGTACGCCGGTAGCATTATAGACCGAAGTGCGTTCTGCACCACGAGGTCGCACGGCGGCGGTAAGTTCCAACGGCAGGAACGATGGTACAATGACCGGGCCCGTCGCGTTCAGCAATGATTGTCGCACAACACTCTGCATTTCACGGACATTTCCCGGCCAGGAGTACTCCTTAAGCATTTCCAGCGCCTCCGGACAAATGCCCTCGCAATCATGCCGATTCATTTCCTTCGCGCAGACTCGTAAGTAGTACTCAAGCAACAACGTCACATCGTCACCGCGTTTCCGCAGAGGTGGCAAGGTAATGGTGATTCCGTTCAGCCGATAAAACAGGTCTTCACGAAACTCACCATCAACAACCATCTGTTCGAGGTCAAGATTCGTGGCTGTGACAATTCGAACATCGGTCTTGATGGTTTTATTCCCTCCAACTCGTTCGAACTCCTGCTGTTGCAAAAGACGCAGTACTTTCCCCTGGGTCAGGGGTGACATATCGCCAATTTCGTCGAGAAAAATTGTGCCTCCGTTACACGCTTCAAACTTTCCGATGCGCTGCTTGTCGGCCCCGGTAAACGAACCTTTCTCATGTCCAAACAGTTCACTCTCCAGCAACGCGTCGGGCAACGCCGCGCAGTTGATTGCCAGAAAACATTCGCCTGAGCGGGCACTATTCTGATAAATCGCACGGGCAACAAGCTCCTTGCCCGTGCCGCTTTCTCCGCGAATCAGCACAGGTACATTCTGCGCTGCGACTCGCCCGATGGATTTAAACACTTCCAGCATCGCGGGACTTCGGCCGACAAACGATTCGGTGTCCGGGAATTCTCCATCACTCATGTGCAGCGCAACGGGCGTATTCATCATGCGACGCGTGGCAATCGCTTTTTCCACAAGTTCACTCAATGAAGGAAGATCAAGTGGCTTTGTGACGTAGTCAAATCCTCCCAGTTGCATGGCCTTAATCGCCGTGGAACTGTCACTTCCGGCCGTGATGAAAATGATCGGCAACTTGCGATCGATGTCACGAATCTTCTGAAAGACGTCCAGCCCGGATGTACCGGGCAGCATGATGTCCAGCAGCACCACGTCGGGCGATTCGCTGCGAATGGTGCGCAGTCCTTCGTCGGGTGTGGCAACCGTTGATACTCCCAGATCAATCTTCTGCAACGACCTGCGGATCATTTCGCATACGCTTCGGTCGTCATCAATCACTACAACGTTCGGCATAAGAGTTCTCAATTGTTTTGGCAGCGAAATTCCCTTACATCGCAAAATTCGGCAGCAGCCATGTGGGTTTGATCCGTTGGTGAGCCAGAGAGCCACTGCATCATGAAATGCACGAAAAAGCCGACGTGGCGAAACACCCTCAGGCATTCCACCACGTCGGCTTACTCATCAACAAACATGCTGGCGAGGCCAACTTGTTCTTCGATATGTCATCCGGCATCTCTACACGAGAAGCGCCCCGCAGATCTGAATCCGAGTAAGCAACTTCACACCGCTGATGATACACACTCTTCAGTTTTAGACAACGCTGAGGTGCTGCAGGTTTCACGGACTGCGGATTCTCTTATTCTGAGCCCTTTGCAGGGAGATCAGAATGTCAGGGAAGCGACGCCATTCAGTCACTTGTCAGCGTGGCTTCATGCGTATGACTGATGTCATCCTGCAGCTTATCAAGCTGCTCAATCAATTCTTCGCCGAATTCTCGTGCCTTTTCGATCTCGTCGACCAGGGTTGTGACGTGCGTTGCCTGCGTCAGGTCTTTTAACTCCTCGTCGGTCCCAGGGTTTTTCAGCTTCAAGTGCTGGCAAATCTGTTGAAGCATCTGCATGTTCCTGGTCACTTCCTGTTCCGTCAGCAGACAGACCTGAAGTGTTAAATGTCCCCACTTTTCCTGTCGTCTGGATTGCAGATTCTGATTCATCAGCACAAACGTGGTGAGGAAGATGAATTCAATCCCGATGATTAAGCCCAAAAATGGGAACGGATAGGGGTCAAATGCCGTGACATTTGGCAGCAGCCCGCTGTTCAGCACGATCCAGATGATCAGGAACAAACTGTGAGCGCCGATGAACCACAAACTCCCGAAGAATGCTGCAATTCCATCTCCAACCTTTTCCACTCGCGATCGGCGTCCGTGCAACTGTTGCTCCACGTGGGCAATCGCTTCAATATTCTTCTTCGCCGTTGTGGAAATCGGAACCGATGACATGCTGAACGGCCTCTAAGTCTCGCTTCATGGACGCCTGTGTTCAGCGCGCGACGAATTCGTATGCTGAATTTGTCTCGTCAAAATCGTTGTCATTCAACGTTGCTGCCTGATCGATCGAACGATAGGCGTAGTGTTCGACAATTCGAGGCAACTTGTCATCGGTCCACCCGAAATTCTGAACCACAATCAGGAGTCCTGTCGCCTCGTTGAAGGAAAGTCTGCTTTCCACATAATCGGGTGAAACATTCTTGTCCCGGAACTGAAGGCAGTATTCGGTCACGACGTTTCCCGTCTCGGACGACTTCGAGACACTGCAACTCACCGCCGATGACCAATCGTCACGTGCAGCGTAAAACTCATGAACGCGATTCACCAGGTTTTCAATGCCGGATTGCGTGATCGAATACCGGCACGCCTGTTTTGCCATACGGCTGTCTGGATCGAGCCGCCACAGCCGCTTCAGTGCAGCCAGACCGTTGACGGGTTTTGCAAGCAATCGGTCTTCGTTTTTTCCGCTGACGAAAAGCGCCTCCTGGCCGTTGTCACTCCAGCGCATGTAAACACTAAATGGTTCCTGGCGAAGTTTGACCTGGATCGTGTCCATTTCCCTCAACTTCCCGCGTACCTCCTCCTGCATTTCGAGAGTCGCTGTGTAGCTTGTCAGCTGACGGGCTCGCGATTTCGCAATGGCGAGTGCCGCACGCATGCTCCCGAACACGTCCGTCGTATTCGACTCAATACCGATCACTGGAGCAACAGCTGGTCGTGCATCCTCCGTGCCTGCAGACGACAGTGAATGCGATCCGGTCAGCGTTGCAGCGACCACAGACGAGGCGTGCGGAGTCAGACTTCTCAGGGACATGAGCAATCCCCCACATGCAGCAATTGCAACGACCAGCTTCGACAGATTTGACATTTCTTAAACCCCGTCTGCAATGGCAGTCATTTCGACAAAACAACGTAATTGAGCACCCTCAGGCTGGCTGATGACGAATGCCACAGATACACAGTGCCCGCATCCTGAACTCCGGAGATTGTTCGATCTGGAAACACTATGGCTCGGCACGCCATAGTTTCCGCGGCCAACCTGACAACCTACCTACCAACCATACGACTGCTGTACACCAAAGCCGTAGGGCGAGTACGTCCATGTTGAATAAGGATTGTAGTAGTTGGAAGTATACGGCGAATATGTGTTGTAGTTCGGATACCACCCCGAGTGACCCATATTCCCGTATCCAGTGTCATATCCGTTGCTGTGTCTGTATCCATTTTGATATCCATTTTGATATCCATTTTGATATCCGTATGGTCCGCGTCCGTAGAGCGGAAAGACATTGTTCCTGCTTCCCGAATAGCCGCCATTTCTAAAACTGTTGCCAGACCCATACCGCCCGCGACCGTACGCGGGATAGCCATGCGAACGGCCTCCGAAGCGAACACTGAACTGGTCGCCAGCTGGAGCTGCGTCACCAACGCCCGGAGAAATCACGAAAATGCAGGCCGTCGCAAGTCCGGCAAGGATTGTGCTTCGCACTGTCCATGTCTGAAGAAACTGTTTCATTGTGTACCCTTGTGTAGAAGACTGAATCGAGTTGAGCGTCATTGAAGATGACGAAGGAGACAGTCGCCCGGCCCGGGAAGGGCCGAGCGCTGCATTTGTGCATTGCTGAGATTTAGTCAGCAATTCGTGTGGATTTTTCGACGGCGGTGACTTTTGGGGCTCCGATCGTCATCTGGCGACTCTCACGCAGCTGAGCCAGCTGAGCTTTCGTCAGGACCTTTTCGAGCTCAACCAGCTTGTCGGCTTCCAGTGAAACGAGCCGATTGTGGAGTCCTTCAATGTCCCGGTTGAGGGATCGAAGGTGACTCGCATAGTTTTGCTGAATCTTTTCCGCCACAGTCTCCTGCTCGGGTGTCAATGTGATTCCAGCACCTTCCACAACCTGTTCGACCGCATCGGCTGGTTTCTCCGTGGACTGGTTGGTCTTCGTGTTGGTTCCTTCCAGCGCCTTTTCCGCATGTGCCAGCTGACGTCGCTGCGCGTGAACGGTCGTTCGCTGAGCCTCGGTCAACCCGTCTTCAACGGCCGCCAGAAGCAGGCATTCTGTGCGAATTGTCGCCATGTACTTGACACTGAACTGCTTCCAGACGGCGTCGAGCTTTTCGTCGTAGGAACCAATGATCTCTTTGGCCTTTGTCTGTTGTTCCTCGCTAAGCTTCAGTTTCTCCATACATTCCGGAATCACCGTGTCAGCTGCAATTGCCGCGTGGGCGGCCTTGATTTCCACGTCCGGTTTGCGTTCAGGCGTGGCCTTATCCTGAGCAATCGCCTGTGA
>JAYUVA010000003.1:0-5540 GCA_043754375.1 Candidatus Kuenenia sp.
ACCGGCGCAGTGTACATGGACCGATACTGTTCTGAAGCAGCCGGCGTCCTGGTCGTGAATCGCGTCAAACTGCACACGTGTTTTGCCGGGCCGATTCAAAGTGGTCTCACCAAGATGATGGTTGTCGGCATGGGAAAAATTCGCTCAGCTCAGACGTTTCATTCGGCAGGTGCCGCCGCGATGAAAGACATGTTGCTGGAAATGGGCCAGTGCGTCCTCGATTCCGGCAGGATTCTGGCCGGACTTGCCATTCTGGAAGACGGCTTCGATGAGACAGCAGAACTGCACGCGATCCGTCCCGCCGAAATTCTGCAGCGCGAAATTCAACTGCTGGAACACCACCGATCGTATTTTCCACGTCTGCCGCTTGATGATCTGAACGTATTGATTGTCGAGGCGATCGGAAAGACCTACAGCGGTACCGGGATGGATACGAACGTTATCGGTCGACGCGGAATCGCAGGCTTTGAAGATCTGACCAGTCCTCGAATTCGCACCATCGGAGCGCTGTCGTTGAATCCGGCCTCACAGGGAAACGCGATTGGCGTCGGATTGGCTGACTTCATCACGCAGCGCCTGCGATCTGAAATCAATGAACACAAGACGTTGATCAACACACTCACGACCGGCGATATGGACCGCGCCAAGATCCCGGCAACTCTGGCCGACGACGAAACACTCATCCGCACCATCGAAGAACGCTATGGAAGCCACCGCTGGATGTTCATTCCCAATACGCTGCATTTGGGAGAACTCTATGTGTCCGAGGACCTGGTCCCCGAAATCGCCGCCAATTCGGTCTGCCGGATTGCAGAAAAGCCCACGATTCTGAGCTGCCAGAACGGACGCCAGCAGTTGTCATTTGCGAGCCTGTAAACAGAAATCCGTGTTCCGCAGCCGCAATGGATTGACGAACACCGCAGCTGACTTCATCCTATGTGTTTTAGGAGCAACAGTTCATGGCGGTTCGAGGCGTTCGTGGAGCGACGACAGTAGAAGCGGACGATCCGGCGCTGATCCGTGCGGCAGCGAGGGAGCTGATGGAAGAGATTCTGCGACGCAATCAGATCGCCGACTTCGATGATGTGATCTCTGCCGTCTTCACGACCACGCAGGATCTTGTCGCCGCGTTTCCCGCTGAGGCCGCTCGAGCGATGGGCATGAACCAGGTCCCTCTGCTGTGCGCTATGGAAATCCCCGTCACCGGTTCGATGCCACGCTGCATCCGCGTGCTGTTGCATATCAATTCGGATCGTAAACCTAAAGAGATCGAACACGTCTACCTCCGCGATGCTCAGAAGCTGCGCCCGGATCTGAAGAGCGCTCAGTAGACGTCAGAGTGGTCATCGCTGTTCATAAAAGCAATGCCTCCATTACCAGCTTTAGATGAGTTGGCAGCCACCGGGTGGTCGTCGCCACGCCATGGCCGAGCAGACTCAATTCAACCGGCTGACCGATCGTGGATACGGCGCCACTGAGTACGTAATCGACGAGCAGATTCATTCCGTCGCTGTGACATCGTGTGCCCGTTTTCCAGCGAACGCAGGCATCGCGGACGCGCTTTGGTGAAATAAACCGCGTGTCCAGACCGTGCTGAAGCTCCGGCAGATTGGCCTCCAGAATGGCGGTCAGATTTTGGTTAAGTGTCCGCGTCGGCATGGACGACACGTCGGTCCCGGCGATCGCAAACGCCTGTACCCAGTCGCCCCATCTGGCACTCGTTACGTCTGCTATTTGCTGCGGCGGAAAGAGCGGTTTCGTCATGATCGGATTCGTCTCATCATGCGGACGATGAAACGTCACATGCACCAGTTTTGCACAGCCAGCGGTGTCCCACCCATAACGTACGGGCGTGGCAAAACCTGCAATGAAGAGCCGACTTGCCAGCGGATGCGGCGACGACGCTGATTCCAGATTTTTCCGGACTTGATCCCAGTGAGCCACACCGTCCTGAGCCGCCGCATCGAAAAACTGCGACACGCTCGGCTTGTGATTCGCCAGCAGATTGGTCAATAACGCGAAGGCATTCCCGGCATGAGAATGTCCCCACAGCAGGACATTCTGATCCGCCAACAGCGGACGCATGAGCAATTGATTCAGCAGTCGCACAGCCAGATCGGCGCGCGCGAGATGATTATTCTGTCCGGACCATGTCGGGCTCAGAAGTTCCACCTGCGGGTCATCGCCCACCAGTTCCTGAAACCGCTTACGAAAGGGTTCGTGATAGTTGCCAACATCGCCCGTGACAGCTGTCGTAAAGGGGCGCGTCTTCTCCATCGACGCTTCGGCCAACCGATTCAGTTGCCCAGCCAGCCAGGGCACAGATTCCGCGACAGACTTCAGGGCATCGGCAATTCCAAGGGGATCGTCGCCCATAAACGTCCCGTGCACCAGGACGACACGCCCGATCCTGAGTGCCGTGTGGAGCTTCGAAAAATCCGTCCCGTCGGCTTCGTCCACATTCAGCGTTCGCAGAACCGGAGTCGTGACGGGTTCGGTGGGATACTGTTGATGCTGAAAATGATTTTCCACCGGCATCACAAAGTCCTCGTTGAACTCAAAGTACGGCAGTGATCAGACGAATCGTAACTCATACCCGCAGGCAGCATAAGTGAGCGGTGACCTTGCGACAGCCAGGGTCGCCCTCCCGGTTTCACAATCGAGCGCGACCAGGAGTCTGATGACCGCTGGTTTTGTGAGCGGCAAGGCGCTAGCCGCCGGTTTTTGCAGTTCCATTACCCGCGGCTAGCGGTCTGTTGATTTAATCTGCAAAGTACGCCGTCTTGTTTAACCCTGAGCCGCAGGCGACGGTTTCTGCACACGCCGTCGCCCGCGGCTCAGGGTTAAACGATTAAATCAACAGACCGCTTGTATGGGGCGGTACGACCCGACTATGGACGATTGGACGAAATCGGCTTGCGAGCTTGCATGATCAATGCCTGGAGTTGACTGTCAATCTCAGCGGCGTTTGCATTCGCTTCTTCGAGGGGCAATCCGGCGGCCATGCCCGGACGTTTGTGACCGATGTGAGTCAACCACGAATTGTGGAGCACGGCAGCTTTCTGATTGACAAGTTGAGTCATTTCGGGGCTGATTGGTATCCACGACTCCACGCTCCACGCTTTCAGAATCACCTCCGCCATCGTTTGATGCCCGACACTGTTGCAGTGTACGCCATCGGGTGCCACGGTGAAGGTTGGATCCTGCTTTCGCTGCTGTTCCCAATAGGCGGTGATCGGAGTGTGCAGGTCGATCACCATTTCCACGCGGTCCTTCTGTTCCAGAATCCACTTTCCGTATTTCCGGATCACCTGATCGTAGTCTTCGTAAACTGCGAACCAGGCAAATTTCTCGCTTCCTTCAGGCAGCAGCTTTCCTTCAGCCTTGAGCTGTAATGGGTCAAACGGCGGCGGCGTCATCAGGATCAGCTTTGCTCCTGAGGCGTGAACTTTGCTGATCAGGCGATTGATGCCGTCCTGATATTTCAGAAAACGTTCCTGGCTGAATGGGTAGTAAATCCCATCGTTCATTCCATAGCAGGCCACCACGACGTCAGGTTTGACTGCCGCGAGGGCTCGGTCAAGTCGCTCATGAATATCGGGACGAGGAAACGGGTGATCTGGTTCTGATAGTCCGGTGCAGCCCTCACTTGGAAGTCCGGCATTCACCAGTTCCGGCATCGGGTCAACCGACTGCAGGCGCAACTGCATTTCAATCATGTTGACGAATTCCCCGGCGGCCGTGATAGAGTCACCGAGAAACAGGATACGCTTTGCTTTCAGAGGAAAAGCTTTCTCAGCGGCGCACACAGGACTCAGGAACATGAGAAGAAAGAGCAGTCTTGCAATTGGCTTCATGGCAGTCGTCTTTGTGGTGGAAATCTGTCTGCGGGGTGTCAGCGAGCGATGTGCTCAGCAGTCTGTTTTAATCTCAGCCCGGATGAAATCACAGCGACCCGTGCATTTTTTGGGTTGTAGAGCATTTCATCGTTTTCCCGGAGTGCGTCGCTCCTGCGCCGTTAATAATGGGGCTGACAAGGATAAAGATGGCACACTGAGTTCCGAAGAAATTGACAACGCAGTTGTGGCTCTGAAGACGGTTCTCTTGACAAAGCAGAACTGTCAGCCGGTGTCGCTCGGATGCGAGATGGACGTGGCGGTGAAGGTGGACGCGGCGAAAAAGGCGGTGGCGAAAAGGGTGGACGGTCACGACGTCCAGCTGCAGAAGGTGAAGACAAGGAAGAACCAAAGAAGGATGAAGCTCCATAGAACGAAACGGATCCAGGCCGTCATCAACCCACAATTGGGAGTCTCAGCCAACGGCATCCAGTGCGGGAATACGGCCTTCGTATTCGTCTTTGCGGGCCTGATCCTGGATTTCCTGAAATCCCTCGCGGATTTTGCTCATGACGTCGCCGGCAGAACGCCATGCCTCGGGGGACTGCGTCTTGATCTGATCGAGTGAAAACACGACAAGTCGCATCACCTGAGCGGGCAGTTCTCCATGATTCAGATTAAGGCCATCGGCGATCATCAGCAAAGATCGCATGGCTTTCAGGCTGACGGGCGGCACTTCAGCATGGCGATTCTGTTCGAGCAGGCGCGCACCTTCGGTGAGTGCGGTCACCGCCTGATCATAAATCAACAGCAGCATATCAATGCGCGTCCATGCAAGTGATTGAGTTGTCTTGTACTTTAGATACGGATTCATCGCTCGTGTCACCCATTTATCAACGTTGATCATCTGCCGATCTGCGGCAGGCTGGCTAGTTGGCCTCCGAGATAGTTGCTGGTCGATTGTAATTGGCTGATTGCTGATTCCATTGCCTGGAACTGTTTCAGAAGACTCGCCTGTTGCCTGTCAAACGTGGCTTTTTGACGATCAATGGACGTCTGGAAACTCTTTAACTGAAGATCAAAACCATCATCGACGGACGCGAGTAAACCGTCCTGCACTTCAAGCAGGTCTCCAAGTACCTGATCGAGCGAAGATGCCAGTCCACGTGAGACTTTCATGGTGCCCTCGACACCGGATACAATTTGCTGCGGCGAAAGTGTCACCTGGACCTGAAGATCCGCCGTGTTGGCATTCTCCGGATCGCCCGCAAGAGTTCGCCCTCGACCGACGGCAGCCTCGGACAGTCCGTTTACGATGAAACTGCCTACGACGTCGCGTCCAGTGTCTGTTTGCCCTGCGGTCAGGCCAAGATCCGTCAACGCAGTTCCGCCGCTGATCGTGACGTCGGAAGAAATCCCATACGTCACGGACGTCAATTGCAGAGCGTTACCGTTCAATCCGACCTTGATTGTTCGGCCGGGCAGGTCCTGTGATCCGTTGATTGTAGATTCCAATTGATCGGCAAGCTGTTGTGCTGTGTATGTGCCTTCTCTCAGGCTGACGGTCGCCGTCTTACCGTCGAGTTTCAGTTCCAGTGTCTTATTTGCGGACGTGATCACGGTCGATGCCGCCACGCTGACCCCGCCAGTGAGCGAGGCCTGCTCCGCTGCCTGGGTCAGATCCATTCCGTAGCCCAAAGTGGA
>JAYUVA010000004.1:0-4291 GCA_043754375.1 Candidatus Kuenenia sp.
TACTGTGCGACCTCGCTCAGTTTCGTGGCGACATGAGAGTCGTCGAGCAGCGTACCGAGAATCCTGACGGCTGATTCCCCATCTGCCGTGGTGCCGTGGATTGCTACCGTAGCCCGAGATGCTGCCGTGACAACCTGCGGTGAAGCCATCAGGTCCTTTGACAACAACTTTGCGCCCGAACGCTCAGCAGTGTGCTGCGTCAGTGTCTGCCAGTGCTCCGATTTTTCCAACGCTGCGCGAATCGCGGCGACCGCGACATGGCCATTCGATTCCGCTCCGACGCCGATCTGTCGATGCAGCCCGATCAGTTCGCCATAGCTGTTCACCAACGGCCCGCCGGAATCACCACTCGTCAGAGTGCAGGAGGTTTTCAATGCCGCCCGGTCCACAGCCAGGATTTCACCAAGCCGCACGACGGGCCCCTTGCCATCCGGCTCCCTCGCAGGGAGACCGCTGGCCACGACCACTTCAGCAGCCTCGCTGTCTTCGACGACCGGCAAACGCACGGTGCTCCAATCGACATCCGTCAAGGATTCGACGTTCATCGCAAGCAGTGCGACATCCACCTGTCCATCAACCAGGACACGCTTTGCCTCGCACGTCGATCCATTTGCAAAGACCACCGTCGCTGTGTCCGAGCCCGGCTTCAGACCATGCGCCACGGTGAGTATGAGTCCGCTTCCGGAGACGATCACCCCGGAGGAAATATCCGATCCGCTTCGCACGCGGATTGTCGCCGTTTGCAGATTCTGCCAGATCTCCGTCACACGCTGCTGGACGGGATTCTTCAGTCCGTCGGCGGCACAGTACTGCGATACTACGGCCACAAAAACGATGACGCGGAACATGCACTTCCTATCGGAAAGACACACATTTGTTCGAATGTGTCTGGCAGCATCGATACGTTGCGGGAAGTTCTGTATCATCGAACGGCTTTTTGGTGTTTTATGGAATAGTTGCCGATGGTCAGGAATCTGTCTGAATAAGCACCTCGGCAGAAGTAGTTTGGAATAATATCGTTTAACCGCGTGGGCAACGCCCCGCGATTGGCAGCGAAGCGCGGCCCGATGGGCACGCGGTTAAACGAAGCAACTTCTGCCCTGGTGCTTATTTCCTCTCCTGGGTTGCACGAATTTCCAAGGTCCATGTTTATGATTCCGGGACTTGTCATCGGCTGCAGATCCCGGCTGATCGTATTCACGATCGTCGGATTGCTCGTAATCAGTGCGAAACAATCAGCATCTGGCGCTGAACCGACGCGACGATTTATCGCGGCAGATTCATCGAAGAATCGTGTCGCGATCATCGACGAAACCGGCAGGACGGTATGGGAACACACGATCGGCCCGTTGCATGACCTGCATGTGCTGCCAGGCGGCAACGTGCTCCTGCAGCCGTCATGGACCGAAGTCGCTGAGATCAATCCGGGCAGCGACGAAATTGTCTGGCAATACGATGCCATGAAGCGACCGGAGAACGCTGGAAAGCGGCTGGAAATTCATGCATTTCAGCGTCTTTCCAATGGTCAGACGATGGTTGCCGAATCCGGTCCTGGCAGCATTGTTGAACTCGACGAAAATCTGAATGTCGTCCATTCAATGCCGTTGTTGGTCAGCAAGCCGGATGCGCATCGAGATACTCGACTGGTTCGCAAACTTACGTCTGGCAACTATCTGGTCTGCCATGAAGGCGATGGCTTGGTTCGTGAATATGATCCGAGTGGCAAGACGGTGTGGGAATATGGCGTTCCCCTGTTCAATCGCCAACCTGCAGGTGGGCACGGAGTTGAAGCGTTCGGCAATCAATGTTTTTCTGCCATTCGGCTGCCCAACGGCAACACGCTCATCGGTACCGGCAATGGACACAGCGTTCTGGAAGTGACACCTGCCGCACAGATCATCTGGAGTCTGCATCAGCACGAATTACCGGGAATTCAGTTAGCGTGGGTGACGTCGCTGCAGGTTCTTCCGAGCGGCAATATTCTGATCAACAATTGCCACGCCGGCCCTGACAACCCTCAACTGATCGAAGTCAATCGCGAAAAGAAAGTTGTCTGGTCTTTTAAGGATTTCGATCGCTTCGGTGACTCACTGACGAATTCTCAGATTCTCGCTGTCGATGGTGTCGCCGTGCCGCTCGAGGGTCCGAAACTGCTGCGCTAGCGCGACGTCAATGCTTGATTTTGGGGTAGGCCCGACCAAGCGCAGCGCCGTTCCGGCAGGTGTCTGGCAATTGCCGGAACGGCGATGCACTTGGTCCGGCCTACAGATCTAACCAAATTCCTGGTCTTGACGACACGCTCGCTGATATGTCACATCTCGAAATCACAGTGGTTGATGTCGCGGCGCGCGACAAACGCCTGAGGGCTGTCCGGTGAAACAGGTAAAACATCTGGTCGGTATGTTTCTTCAACTGCTGACGCTGGGCGTGCTGCCGCTGATCATCGTGTTCCAGTTGTTTTACGGTTTCCGGCTCATCGTGATGCCGATCTCGCTTTTGATCGGAATCACACTTTTCAGCATCGGTACCGCGCTCCGCGAATCCGATCAATAGCCCGCTTCATCACAGCAATGACAAGATCAATGGTCCGCGAGCGCTTCGTCATTGAATGTAAGGCTGCCATTATTCAGCGTCACGGAATGCGGAAACCTGGCGGCGAGGGCATCGCTGTGTGTGACGCACAACAATGCCGTGTCGTTTTCGGCCGCAACTTCAAGCAGCAGATTCCCGATCTCCTCGGCAGTCGCCGGGTCGAGATTTCCGGTCGGTTCGTCGGCAAGCAACAGCGACGGCTGATGAATCAAAGCGCGGCAGACGGCAACGCGCTGGCGTTCACCACCGGATAATCGACCGGGGCGGTGATGCAGTCGATCCTTTAAGCCGACACGTTCCAGCAGTGAATTCGCGCGCTGCCGCACATCACCCTCGGAACCGAAACCGGCGAGTGTCGGGAGCATTACATTTTCCAGTACGCTGCACTGAGGCAAGAGCTGATGATCCTGAAAAATGAAGCCGATATGCTGATTGCGGAAAGACGCCAGCCGATTGGAACTCAGTCGCCATGGATTTTCACCAAGGATCTCAATCAAGCCGGATGTCGGCTGATCCAGAGTTCCGGCCAGGTACAGCAACGTACTCTTACCGCAACCCGACGGCCCGCGAATCGCAACCGCGTTGCCTGATACGACCCGCAGACTGACGTCCTGCAGAATCGTCAGCTTGCCCTGCGGCATTTCGAACGAACGACTTACGCTGTGCATGTGTAGTACAAGTGGCATAGAGGTTTCTGTTTTCTAATTGTAAGTCGTTTGACCCGTGGCCAAAGGCAAGGCATCAAAAGGATGCCCGTCGGTTTCGGCAAAAAAATGTGCGGCAGAGAAATAAACGACAGTGGGCATGTATACTCCGTACGGTCGGAAATGAGTCCGGCGCGCGGAGCGGCGTGAGCCCTCCGGTACCTCGTTTTTGTACCGGCAAGCTGACGCATGCCGCTCGCCAATTTTCTCAGCCATCACCGCGTGGAGTCTATCTATCTTCCCGCCCTCGATCCTCAATCGTCAATCACGTTGCCCGAAACTCTTCCATTTGCGATCGATACGCATCCGGAATCTCCAATGACTCCAGCGGTTGTCCCGGCCGCAGGATACAACACACGGTCTTCATGGTTCCTCGAGCCACACTGCGGCCATTGTTCGTGAACGTCACATCAAACGTGAGCGATTTCACGCCGATCCGCTGCACAGTCAGCAGCATGTCCAGCACATCTTCATAGTGCGCCGGCGATTCGAAACGGCACTGAGACGAAACACGGGGCCAGCCAATTGTTGAACCATCTGAACAATGCCCCACGATCGACAGGCCCAGTGAGCGAAAAAATTCGTGTTCGCACTGCTCCATCCATTTGTAAAAATTGGAAAAATGCACGATCCCCGCCATATCCGTTTCACAGAATTCGACACGCCGTGTCGATTTGAAAAATGAAGCCATAAATCAACCGAGAGAAAAGTAGATTGCGTTCCGCCATGACCGCGACTCGGCGACCATTCTGCCCGCCTGTGCCAACTGCTCAGGCCCATTGCAGAAGAGTCACGTATGGTAATCTTCGGCGGGTGACCAGCACAACCGGCCCCATGCCTTGACGTTACCCACATTTCATTCCCATACGCCCTCAACCCCAACGGGGTTTCACAACAAAGCCTGGGGTCGCCGTGCCAACGGCGCACCCCGGGAAAAATCGCATAAAATCCAGCGAACCCCAACGGGGTTCCACAGCCATAATTCCATTTTTTGT
>JAYUVA010000005.1:0-4240 GCA_043754375.1 Candidatus Kuenenia sp.
GGCGACCTGTCGAGCAAATACGTCTTGAACGAGATCGAGTTCTACCCGAAATTCACGAAGCCGCCATGATTCTCGCCGTTGACGTGATCTCCGATCCGATCTGTCCCCGCTGCTTCATTGGCAAAGCTGCGGCTGGAGTCCGGTGGTAAGGCGACTGCCTGCAAAGTAGTTTCATGTGGGTTCGACTCCCACCGGCGTCAGTTCACGGGCACTGTCGGTTCGGACTACAGGTTGTAAAAGTGCCGTCTGAACCAATCCCTCGTTGGTCGTGTCCACCGCAAAACTTAACTGCCTGTCGGGACTCCATCAACACCTTGGTCAGGTGTGCCTCGCGGCACAAAGTCTGGGCGATTCTTCGTTGAGGCTTCTCATGAACACATCAAGCTATTGACCAGCTGCCGGCCGGGACTACACGTAACCGTGACGGCTAAAGTAGTGATGTCGGGCGACCGACTAATGAAGCGGTTTGCGTCTCAAGCAGACAACACCGCGTGTCCACTGTCGAGCCGTGAGGTTCGATAAGGACGGCGTTTCAGCCACCTCCTCGCTGGATCGTAGATTTCTGAAGACTTCTGCCGCAAGGCGGAGTGGGATTGACTGCCGGTTCGGAGTCCACGCACGAAACGCCGTAGGTCGTGGGTTCGAAGCCCATCAGCCTCTCTTTTGCGATTGAGGCTGAAGCTCAGCTGGGTAGAGCAACGAAAAACCTCTGGCCACAACTTCGTCAATCCGTTTTGAACTGATTCTGAAAACACACTCGACTGCCGGTTCGGAGTACATGGTCTAGCAGGTTCGAATCAATCCTACTTCGCGAAGCAAATGCTCGGCACAGCAAGCGAAAGTTTGTTGGCTGCGTGCTGGTCAGCGACAACGAGAGCTGGGTCTATGCCAACCGTGCGTTCGCGTACGGAACAAACGGCTCGACGGGCGTCATGACCGAATGGCAGGAGTTCGTGAAGAATCAGGTTCGGCTCCAGGGCGGAAACATTCAGGGACCGAAACTGGTCTGCATCAACATTCAGCCGAACGGATTGACGCAGGCTCCGGAATGGAGCGACATCCTGAACATCGGTGGCTTCAGTGACGCTGTGTTCAATGTTGTCGCTTCTTACCTGGCAGATGACGCGAACCGTTTTGTGGCGGAAGTGGAGTCGATCGAGCTTAGTTCGCTTGATCCGTGAATCGACACACCCTTGGTTTGAGCAATCGAACCAAGGTTGTTTTTAGTGTCCCTGTTTTCGTGGCGATCATTAAGATGCCGACATTTGGAAGATCAAACGTTCTTTTTGAAGGTCTATGCAAATCACGCTCAAAACATACCTTGAATCATACGGCACATGGCACAGATTGTGGCACGGAATCGGTGGTACAGAGCGCGATTTTGTGTAAAATGCGGACGTTCGAGCATCCAAGGATTTGTTTTTACTGAATCGTAATGTGCTTCTGAGTAATGACTTATGTCATGAGTCATCCAACTCAGTTCGGCGGTTGGGTTGGCCTACGGAACCGAAGGTTAATGGTTCGAGCCCATTCGAGTGCATTTACTTAAAGCCTTGCAAGCAAAGACTTTAGAATCAAAAGCTCCTCGGTTGAAAGCTGTGGAGCTTTTTTCATTCCCCCCACTAATCCCCCCACAAATGCGCTGTTATCTGCGGCGGGACGTAATCGGGCGATGATTTCTGCACCTGCACTTTGCGCAGAACGCATAGCACCATAGTGCTTCTCAGTGGTGGCGAAGTCCTTGTGTCGCATTACCACTTTAAGTGTCTCAGCGGACACGCCGGCGTTGATCAGCCGTTGAGCCAATCCTCGTCGAATGTCGTGAGCACTCGCATACTTGACGCGATGTTGAGTTCTCGCGTCTTCCACCTGTACCACAACGTCGGCCTTCTTCCCAATCAGGCCGATGATGCGACTGACACGATCCTTTGTCATACGAACCGTCTCGTGTCGGAGTTTGTCGGTCGGTTTACGGTCAGCATTGCTGCGAAGTCGTTCAATCTGCGATTCCGAAAGTGGCCGACCGTTCTGATTTGGGCGGTTGCCCGAAATGCTGAACTGATCCATCCACTTTCTGACTGCCGCTTCCGTCACTCCACAGGCCCTGGCGATTTCACTGTTGGAACAGCGGGGAGCCAGCTTGCGGAGATCAGAAGCACACGGACGGAAAGAATCGAATCCACCGTGAAAGTCGAATTCGATTGCCTGTGGATTTACAACCCAGCCTTTTCGTTGCTCCTCGGGAATCTTCCCAAGCAGCTCTTCAAGACCGGGCAGCATCGGAATTTCCTGCACGCGACCGTTCTTCTGGGATGAGGGAATTGCCATCGTTGGCAATCGATCTGCCTGAGTTGGCCATATCGGATGAATGTGTCGCGGGTTGTCCCACGAAAAATCCATCAGGTCACCAACTCGGAACCCGGATTCCCAGAGGACATTCAAGGCAAGCAACCACGATTCCGCTGATTCTTGTCCCACGACCTCCGGAACTGCATCCTGCATTTTCTGGAATTCGACTTCCGTGATGGGCCTTCCCTTCATCACTTCTTCCGATTCCAGTTTCTGCACCGGAGGCAAGTCCGCGACCCAGCCACGTCCCTTGCAGAACCGTATGAAAGCCATCACGGCTCCCATCAGACTGTTGACTGTGTTCGGCGATCGAGTGTCATAGCGACATTCTTCACCGTCCAGCAGTCGTTCCTGCAGGTATTCGAGCCTGTCGAGCGTTGCCACGTCCGACATCAGCAGACCCTCCGGACGATTGGCTTCGCGTGACTGAGCTTCGAGGATTCGTTCCGCGATACCCAGCCGTGACACAATTTCAACGAGGGAGTCTGCCCGCACCCGTAAACGACGGTGGTCAAGGTACCGGTCGTAGCATTCCTGCCACGATGGTCCGCTTGATTCGCCGTCACTGATGTCGGGCGTTGCTGGTCGCATAGCTTTCTGCACAACATGCGATGCACTGATTGCACCGTCTGATGCGAGGTACTCGCCATTGAGCAGCCGTTCCTGACATTCACGTTGAAGTTTTCGAGCTTCGCGTCGGTCACGCATGCCACAGTTACGGCGGATGCGTTTCCGAAGTATCGGGCAGTAGAATTTGAGAACGTAGCCATTCCGATCCGATCGGCGCAGTGGTCGATCGGGATAGAGTTGGACATTTCCAATTTCGGGCCGTCTCGGCATAACAATCTCCTGTTAAGTTTTTCAATTTGCTTCATAAATTTTTCCTTTCTGCGTTTCTGGAAAGATGCTCGATCAAAGCTTGCCCGGTCACCCAGCGCGTGTGACCCACGGTTGTGTAAGGCAGTCCTTCGGCCAGCATTTTATCCCAAAACTTCTGTGAGATTCCCAGCCTCTGCAGCACCATTTGTTTGCTGTAGGCTTCATCCGTTCGAATCACGCCACTTGACGCCATTGCCATGCTCAATCCTCCAAAAATGACACTTTGCATTCAAAGATTTCAAAACAGTTGCCTCGCGACACCGTGTTCAGGCTTGCGTCGCTGTGTTCACATCGGTTCATGGTGGGTGTGTTGGCTGCTCCGTCATGACTCGTATCGCTTCTGGTTCAGAAAGATCCAGGTATGGGCTTCATCGAGCGCCAGTTGGACGAGCGGGATGTCGTCACGATGGAAGCGGGTGGATTCGTTCCAGACGTCGCTCTTGCGAAACAGACGGACGACGGAGACTGTGTGCCTCAGCCCGGAGCCTGTGCGCTTACGCCAGATGCGGACCCGGATCAGACCTTTGCGAAATTCATGAACTGGTAGCGTTGCCATTTGAATTGCCTCTGTACTGATCGTGTTGTGAGCTATCCGATGGTGTTTGTTTCATATAGTTGGGACTGCGTGTTCGTGGGCTCGACGGTCGAGCCTTCGAGTAAGTGGTCCAGTTGTGTGGCAAGAGTTTTGAGCGTTGTTCGTTCGGCCTGATTGAGACAACCGTCGTCGGCAATTACGGCGGCCAGAACCTGGATCAGCTTGATAAAGTCGACAAGGTCAAGTGGCTGGAACAGGTCCGTGAAAACGCCTCTGTCGGATGTTTGGCGAGTCAGGTTGAAGCGATAGCGCCAGACGGTGTGTTCACCGCCAAGTTTCCAGATGGTCGAGATCAACGGCCCGGCTCCGACGATTTCGATCGGCTTTGGATTCGCTGTCGGTTTCATGTCAAAGTCTGCCATTCATGTGCCTTTGAATTCGTAGAGAAAAGGAGGCATGGAGAGATCTGCTCATCTC
>JAYUVA010000006.1:0-2879 GCA_043754375.1 Candidatus Kuenenia sp.
CGGCGAAAGGCATCCTCCCCGGCTTCTCCCGGTGGCAATCGCGTGCCCTTAATCGTCAGGCAATTGGACGCGATCGTGACATCCAGTTGATTGATGTCGATGCCGGGAATTTCCGCAGTGAGCACATAGCTATCGTCAAGTTCCAACAGGTTGACCTGGGGAAATCGGCGGCTGAAACGAACACCATGCAGTGTCAGGTTGACGCCCTGTAACAGACGATCGACTTCTCGTTCAAGGTCTCGAAAAGGATCCCATGGCTGACCCCAGCGAAAAATAGGCATTGGAAACTCCACCCTCCGTGGTCAGGCAGTGCCGCCACGTGTCAACTGTCAAATACGACGAAACGTCGTCGCCGCCGGGTTCAGGCTGCACACCATGTTCCAATTCTCCAGAAGGCGTATGCTGCCAATATTCTGCTGTCTTTCGCCAATGTAAGGTATTGCTGCGCAGCAGCTTACTGAGTTTTATCGGATTTGTCCCGGCTATCAGCGGAACCTGGGAGGCTTCTGCCATTTTGCCAGCACTCCGATCCGGAAATTTTCCCGACGAGAACTTCGCAGCATTGGGAGAATTGCCCTCCGGTTTGCTACCCTGTGACTGAGAGTTACCAGGATCTGAACATCGGACCGTCAATTCATGACCCCTAAACACAATCCTTTCTCTGCCGTTTACGTCGGCAGCTTTGACCCGATTTCGCTCGGGCATCTCGACATCATTCGCCGCGCCTCAAGGATTTTTGAACATGTCACCGTGGGGATTGGCGTCAATCCTGACAAGACACTGTTGTTTTCTGCAGAACAACGTATGTGCATGTGCCGGGCATCGGTCTCCGAATTTTCGAACGTCGATGTTCGTACTTTCGACGGGTTGACAGTCGAATTTGTACGTCATTGCAACAGCCGAATTCTGCTCCGCGGCGTCCGCACGTTGACGGACATGGAACAGGAATTCACGATGACGCTGGCAAATCGTGTGCTCGACGAAGAAATTGAATCCGTCTTTCTGATGTCCGCCGAACGATACGCTCACATTTCCAGCTCTCTCATAAAACAGATTGCAAGAATGGCGCGGGACGATGTCAGCACAAGATTGCGTGATTTCGTCCAACCACCAATCATCGAGGCACTGGTGCAAAAACTGCGAGAACAGAAAACACTTCACTAGACGGCAACTGATTTGACTTTGAAGTGCGGCGACTGGTCGCCGCTTTCATTTTCGTTCAGCGTACGTTGCGGAAAAAGAAAGCGATGACGGGTCAACGTACTCCGGATTTCAAAGGAACGGCACAATATGGTTAAGACTGCATCCACAATGCTCAGCCTGGGAACTCAGGCACCGGATTTTTCACTGGTCAACATTGACGGCAGGATCGTGTCTCGCGGGGACTTTGCAGGCAAGCCGCTGTTGGTCGTCTTCATGTGCAACCACTGTCCGTTTGTCGTCCATATTCGCAAAGCTCTGCAGGAATTCGCTGCAGAGTATCAGGCGAAGGGCCTGGCAATCGTCGGTATCAGCAGCAATGACATCGCTGTCTATCCGCAGGACGGCCCGGAAAAAATGAAGGACGAAGCACGAACGGCGGGCTACACATTCCCTTATCTGTTTGACGGGACTCAGGGAATTGCAAAAGTTTACTGTGCCGCCTGCACGCCAGACATCTTTCTGTTTGATCAGAATCATCGATTGGTTTATCGCGGGCAGTTTGATTCCAGTCGGCCAGGAAACGGATTGCCTGTGACAGGGCTGGATTTGCGAGCAGCAACCGACTCCGTGCTTGCTGGCAATCCGGTGTCTGATGCGCAACAGCCGAGTATCGGCTGCAACATCAAATGGAAAGCCGGTGCAGAACCCGGATATTTTACCGGGATTTCCGCAGGTTAATTCGTCGGTGATCTACAGCAAGTTTAACCGCGTGCCCATCGGGCCGCACTGTCGGTGCCCTTCCAAAACGCGGCCCAATCGGCACGCGGTTAAACTGTCTCTTGTCGAGAACGCGCCGCAGTCATCAACACCACCTATTTCAGCAGAACAGGGAACGGAATGGCATCGGATCTGTCGATTGCGTTAAGTCAACTTCATGGATTGCTGGTGCAGCTTGCTGAGGCCGAAGCAGCCTTTGCCGACGGGCCGCGATCGATCACTGTCTCGGAAAAACAGGTGACTCTGGCGGAACAGAAGATAGAAGAACAAAAGGCCACGATCAAGCAGACGCGAAAGGTAGCCGACGACCTGAATCTCAAACTGAAAACGAAAGAAGCGGAACTGAAAAAACTCCAGGGACAACTCAACGCCGCAACATCCAACAAAGAATTCGACATCTTCAAAAATCAGATTGCCAGCGCCGGCAGCGAACGGGCTGCATTGGAAAACACCGCTTTCGAAGCGATGGAAGAAATTGACGCGGCACAGGCGACCTTGAAGGGACAGGAAGTTGAACTCAAGAACCTGCGTCAGAAGGTTCAGACTTTACGAGCGGAAGTGGATGCAAACCGACCTGGTCTGGAAAAAACTCTGGAGGAATTGAAGTCGCAGATTGCCGTCGCTGAAAAAATCATTCCATCCGGTGAAGGATTGTCGGCCTACCGTCGCCTGCGGATCGCCAACGGTGCCGGTGCCCTGGCAGGAATTGAAGATGACTTCTGTGAAGGCTGCAACTGCCGCGTGACCAATCAGGATCTTGTCCGCATTCGCACGGGCGAATTCCTCCGCTGCCGTGAATGCAATCGCGGGCTGTATGTCGTATAGGCAAGCATTCCCAGCAAAAACGCGGATGGCAACAACAAACGTCACGGCTCCCCAGTTCGTGATCAGGCTCAGCTCGGGCAAAATCTGAAGCACACTGGTAATATCATGGTGCCTGTCACCAGCAGTCTCGTTGT
>JAYUVA010000007.1:0-2539 GCA_043754375.1 Candidatus Kuenenia sp.
CCAATACGGGCAACCAATCATGGTCGCTGAAGTGGAATGGACTGCGACTGGTGGTTCAATTGACTCAAAGGGCATGTTTGTAGCTGGCAAGGACGGAGGCGCGTTCACCGCGTCTGCAAAAGCTGACGGCAGTGAAGCCATCGCCGAAGTCCGCATCGCGACGAAAGACGAGGTCCCCGAAATAATCGAAACATCCGGCCCTCGCACCATCCGATGGAGCGGGAGTATCCCACCGCAAAAATGGATGCAGTTTTACACCAAAGTTCTCAGCAAATACGCCACGTCACCGGACTTGAAGATCGAGATCAGCTTTCAGATGAAAGTCGAACAAGACCAGGTTGCTGGAAAAGCAGGGGAGACAAAGACAGGGCTGAGGGAACTTGGGCTTGAAGATGATGTCACGATTCGCTGAAGCATTTGCCTCAGCGAATGACGCAGATCTGTAAATTGGGAAGATGTGTCACCTTGTCAGCTCACGCGGAGAATATCTTTCACGACCTGACCATGCACATCCGTCAGTCGGAAATCGCGGCCCTGGAAGCGGAAGGTGAGTTGTTCGTGGTTGATCCCCAGAGCATGCAGGATCGTGGCGTTCAGATCGTGAATATGCACGGGCTTATCGACGACGTTGTAACTGAAGTCATCAGTTTCGCCATAAACCTGTCCGCCCTTGATGCCGCCGCCGGCCATCCACATTGTATAGTTGCGAGGATGATGATCACGCCCGTAATTGTCTTTCGTCAGCGTTCCCTGACTATAAACGGTGCGGCCAAACTCTCCGCCCCAGATGACCAGCGTGTCATCCAGCATTCCGCGTTGCTTCAGATCTTTCACCAGTGCGGCACTCGGTCGGTCACAGGCAGGAGCCATTCCGCGAATTGCTCCCGGCAGACCTCCGTGATGGTCCCAGCCTCGCAGGAAAACCTGAGTGAAAGGCACACCGCGTTCCGCCATTCGCCGTGCCAATAGACAGTTGTACGCAAACGTACCTGGCTCTTTCACTTCGGGGCCGTACATATCCAGCACGCTTTGTGGTTCGTCCGAAATATCGGTCAGTTCGGGCACCGATGTCTGCATGCGAAAGGCCATCTCATACTGCGAGATTCGCGATGAAATTTCCGGATCGCCGACTTTGTTTAAGCGATCCTGATTCAGCTCTGCCAGTCCATCCAGCATCCTGCGTCGCGTGCCTGCATCAACCCCATCAGGATTCGAAAGATACAGCACCGGGTCACCAACAGATCGCAGGGCGACTCCTGAATGGCGAGTCGACATGAATCCGCTGCCCCACAGCCGTGAGAACAAGGCCTGCGTTTGAGCCCCTCCGGGAATCCGCGAATGCAACACGACAAACGCCGGAAGATCCTTGTTCGGACTGCCGAGACCATACGAAACCCACGCTCCCATGCTGGGTCGCCCCGGAAGTTGACTGCCTGTCTGAATGTAGGTGATCGCCGGATCGTGATTGATGGCTTCGGTGTTCATTGTTTTCACGATGCAGATATCATCGACAATCGACGCGATATTCGGCAACAGCTCACTGATCCACGCACCGTGCTCACCGTGCCGCGCGAAGTTAAAGACCGACGGCGCGCAGGGCAGTCGAGTCTGTCCGGACGTCATCGTGGTGATACGCTGGCCCGCGCGAATACTCTCGGGCAGATCCTTATCGAAGTAGTCCGCAAGTCCGGGCTTGTAATCGTACAGGTCCAGTTGCGAAGGAGCGTCGGCCATGAACAGCCAGATCACTCGCCTGGCTGTCGCCGGATGATGCAGCGGTGAACCGGCTTCAATCGAAGTTGCATCACCGGCGTTGAGCAGGTTTGGATTCAGCACCGATGCCAATGCCGCCGTGCCGATCCCGGCCGCCGTCTGCCCAAAGAAATAGCGCCGTGTCTGCTGGAGCGCGTGTGCCGCAAATGGATTCATACCGAATTCCCGTGTTGTTCCGTCGTTTCGAATCTGCCGAGTCCATGAATTTCAGCCGTCACGTTACCTTGAAGCAAGAAATATGGAAAGGGTTCGAGCTGATTTTCTTAAGCGGCTGCCGGGCACTGAGAACAACCGTGGCGAGCGGTCGGGCGTGAGCCCACCGGCTCCCGTACCTTGGACATTCTTGTCCGAGTCCCGGCCAAAAATATTCCACCAGCGATTTATTCCCGATGCACAAGGCCGTTCGTTTCGACAGCGTCGTACGACCATGCGAGACGTACATGGATATCAATCCTGCGTACAGAACAAGCTTCATCGCTCGGCGACTCGCCTTACGCGGAGCGGTGGATCATGGTGACGCACGACGCGGCGGATTTCGAACCATCATGAACTTGTCCTCAGAAACTTACGGTCACCCGGTAGTGTCATTGACCGCATCACGCCTTCCGTGCATACGCCTTCGCACTCCCTTCACGACGTAGTAATACGCGACGCCTGCTGCAATCAGACTGAGCACTCCCATCGTTTGACAGGCCCCAGATTGATCCAGCCGTCGTACGGCCAGAGCACTGCCACCATGGCAATTCCCAAAGCTTTCAGAAAGCTC
>JAYUVA010000008.1:0-9704 GCA_043754375.1 Candidatus Kuenenia sp.
GCGGCTGAGGCGATTGAGCGAAAATATTTATGATTCGTCGGATTCAGACCACCGACACGCCAGATTTCTTTGCCACTGGCAGCGTCGTGAGCGGTCACATGGTCCGCCCCGAGGACAACGATCACCTGGCCGGTTGGTTCATCCACGACGACTGGCGTCGCGTAACTCTGAGCTGCCTCTTCCGGGGCTCCAAGGTCTCGATCGTGTTTCCAGAGCACCGCACCATCAGCTTTTGAAAACGCCGCAACGTACGACGGTCCGGTTTGCATACAGGCAATCACGACTGCGTCTTTTGTCAGGACCGGGGATGTTCCCAAATCCCACCATAACGTGTCTTCCCCGTATTCTGCCTGCAGATTCTTCTGCCACTTCAATTCGCCAGTAACAGAAAAACACCCCAGATCTCCGCTTTTGAAATATGCGAAAACGTAAGTTCCATCGGTGACTGTCGATGGATTGGCTCCGGTGCCATCTTTGCCAGGTTTTCCGTCCACCGCAGCTCCAAGATTTTTCGACCAGCGTTCCTTGCCATCCATTCCCAGAGCAATGATCGAGTTCTGACCATCGGTTGTCGTCGTCACAAAAATGGCATCACCGACAACGGTTGGGGTCGAAGCACCGCGACCTCGCAATTCGTACTTCCAGACAACATTTTTGTCCGCCGACCATTCTGTCGGATAGCCCGCACCATCTGCCAATCCGTTCCCGTGCGGTCCACGCCAGTTGGGCCAGTCGCCTGCCATCGACCTGGAAGAAGCACACAGCAGAGCAAGCAGAAAGAGTGGTTTCATCGGGCAGGTTCCTGGCAGGCGGATGTGAGAGCAGCGGGAGGGAAGGTTTGCGAATCTGGCGAATTGTCAACCGGGAAGCTTTTGCACGTCAGAGTCTTGTTCAGAATCATGTGCGCATCGTGCGGAAATCATTGTTGCTCGTGTCTCCGACGCGAGTCTTCCCGCCACGGAGTGACGGGCAACTATGAGGTGAAACCGAAAACTAATGAGCATGTACAGCATGATCGTGATCGTGGCCAGCATGCGCATCATTGTGGCCGTGACCATGATCGTTGTGCGCGTGGCCGTGATCGTCATCGACAGATTCTTCAGGAAACTCACCGAGTCGTCCAAAGGTTCCTGAAAGTTGAGCCGATCCGCAAAGCAGCGCGATGCAAGTCAGCATCGTAACGTAAATCAACTTGCCGGTGTGATTGCTTACAGAGAGTCCAAGCATCAGATGCCTGCCATTTTCCGGCGGCGCGACAGCGGCCCACACCAACACAGCCACAAACATCAGCAGCAGAATTCCTATGAAGCCACCACGTCGCAGGATGGGAAACGCCTTCGCCCAATTGACGGCGAAGGTCCAGAACCCTAACCATCCCAGCAGTGGCAGCCACGGCAGGGTGACGCGGACAAGATTCACCACAACATCCTGCACCGACCAGAGTAGGTTGACCAGACTGCTGAAAAGTTCGAACAGAGCATCCATGAATTGTCACCAGGGAAAACGATTGGGAATTGATCTTCGGAGTCTAGCCATTTCGCCCCTGAGTCTTCCAGTAAGCAGGGCTTTGATTTTCGAGGAGAATGGCAGGGAATCAGTTCAGGAGACTTACTCCGGAACGCGGGAATCCTGATTTCTGCGACTGCAACGTCATGCAGAGGACAGAATTCGTCCGTCCTGGGAAGGACATGAACTGAAGTGTTGACGGGTCTCACAGGATGGCGTAAAGTGGCAATTCCACGGATTTTCGGCCTCGCAACCTCGTTTTCGCCAATCGTTGCCTGAGGCTCTGTGGGAGTTTCCGTTGGTCGGCTAGCCTGCACGGACGCTCAAATGACTTTCTGGTTGGCGTAAGATCCTGGAATCTGCATTGGACGTTTCGACGGAAACAATTTCAACTTTTGCCCAGCTGGGCCTAGCGCCCGCAACCCTCAGAACGATCACAAAAATCGGCTACGACAAGCCCAGCCCCATTCAAGTGGCTTTCATTCCCATCGCACTTTCCGGACGCGACTGCATCGGCCAGGCTCGCACAGGCACGGGGAAAACCGCTGCCTTCATGCTGCCCGCGATGGAGCGTCTGGATGTCACAAAAGGGCGAGTTCAATTACTTGTGATGGCACCAACGCGCGAACTGGGCGAACAGGTACATGGGGAATCAATTAAGCTCAGCGGCACATCCAAACTAAAATTCGCGTTGGCTGTCGGTGGTCGTCCTATCGGAAGACAGATTGCTGATCTTGAAAACGGCGCCCATGTTGTCATCGGCACGCCAGGCCGCGTCATCGACTTACTGCGTCGGCAGCATCTCAAGCTGAATGATTTAAAAGTTGTTGTACTGGACGAAGCAGATCGCATGCTGGACATCGGATTTCGTCCGGACATCGAACGCATCCTGCGATCCTGTCCGACAGTACGTCAGACAATGTTGCTGTCTGCGACGATGCCGCCGCCCGTTGAGAAGCTGGCACAGCGATTCATGATCGAACCGGAGATGGTCGATCTGTCCGAAGACCGCGTCGTCGTTGATACGATCGAACAATTCTACATCACGGTCGATGAAGATCGCAAACGGCCGCTGCTGCTGCGTGTGCTGGCAAAAGAAAAGCCACAGCAGGCGATCGTGTTCACACGCACTAAGCGCGGAGCGGATGCTTTGTTGGCCGAGTTTTCAAAACGCCTGAAATCCAATCGCATTGCCGCAATTCACGGCGACCTGCCACAACGCAAACGGGATCAGGTGATCAAAGCGTTGCGAGCCGGTGAACTACGTCTGCTGATTGCCACCGACGTTGTCGGTCGCGGCATCGACATCAGTGGAATTTCGCACATCATCAATTACGACATCCCGGAATACTGCGACGACTATGTTCATCGGGTGGGTCGAACCGGACGTCTGTCGTCAGACCAGAATGGCCGCGCGATCACGTTTGTGACACTGCAACAGGGCGGTGAACTGACCAACATCGAAAAGCGAATCAACACGGTTCTGCCGGAATACAAAGTCGATAACTTCGAAGCATTCCGGACTCGCGAACGCCCAAAACGCAGCATTCGCCGATTCGGGGCAGCGGACGAGTAATCAGGATCTGCGTGCTCCGCGACAGATTCTTGTTTACCGTTTCGGCACATTCTGCTCAAATTCGTCTGAAGTCTTCGGGCGATCGGTAGATGGCACTTCCTGTGCGGGAAATGAGGCTCGCCCGGGCCGAGGTTTTTTGCCGATTCGGGTTATTGCGGTGTCGCATGGAAAAGGGGTCAGGAACGAATAGTGTGCAGCACCGTTCGGGCCATTTGGCTATTGGTTCCTGACCCCTTTTCCACGTACCCCCGCCGAGATGTTGCAGTTTCAAGGATGAAAGTGCCGTGGCAAGTTTGAAGTGCTGGAGCCGTGCGCAACGTCTCACGCTGTTCAGTGGCATTGCAATCGCTGCACTGCTGGCAGGAAATGTGTTGCGCGCATGCCCGTTCTGTCTTTCGCCGCCGATGACGCTGGTGAAGGAGATTGCAGCTTCGGACATCGTGGTGATTGCCGAACTGCTGAGATTTGAAGTCGTCGTTACGGGTGAGAGGCGGATTCCGCAATCGACGGTTCGTATTCGTGAAATCGTGCAAGGCGCAGAACTTACCAGCAAGTTCGGCAGATTTCAAACTGGTCAGCCAATCGTTGTGCGTCAGGAAATTGCAGGTGTATCCGGCGACTTGTTCCTGTTGTTCGGTTCGCTGCCAGCCAGCGGCGCTTCGACTTCGACAGAGTCAACATTCGCAGCGAACACCGACGACGCGACCTCGAATCTGACAGACGAGTCGATTGCAACCAGCATCGACGACGGCATCGTAACGGCTGATCTCAAGACGACCGAATCTGCATCACAGAGAATCCAGCGGACTTCATGTCTGATCCCGGAACTGATCGCATGGGATCCCTATGCCCCGGTATCGCTCGAAGCAATTCGCTACATCAGGAACGCTCCGGGTACGTCAATTCCACAGGTGCAGCGACTGCCGTATTACCTGGAGTATCTTGAGAACGCGGATCCACTGTTATCGATCGACGCATGGGCGGAATTTGCGAATGCAACCTATGAAGATGTCAAAGCGGTGAAAGATCAAATGCCTCGCGCGCAGTTGCGGCAATGGATCGCGGATCCCACGACGACTCCCGAACGTCTGGGACTTTACGGCATGATGCTGGGCCTCTGCGGCAATGCGGACGACGCCGCGTTTCTTGAAACACAAATTGGTGCCGTGCCGCCGACGGGCCTGGACGATAAAGACTTCTTTCGCTACGGCACCGACGGACTCATGGGGGGCTATCTGTTGTTGACGGGTGAAGAGGGGGTCAGGTTTCTTGAACAGACTCGCCTGAAGCCCGATGTACCGACGGCCAGCGTTTTTGCTGCGGTGCAGGCGATACAGTTTGTCTGGAGCTATGAAAGCAGCCTGATCCCGCAGTCGCGACTCAAGTCGTCCATGCGTCGATTGCTGTCGAACAGTGATCAGAGAATTCTCACAATTACCAACCTGGCTCGGTGGAAAGACTGGGAATCATGGCCGGAACTGGAGCGGCTTTTCAGGCATGAGAGTGCCGACGATCGCGCAACTCAACGAGCCATCATCCAGTTCGCCGAGGAATGCAGGAAGGCAACATCGGTCGATGGCAGCCCATTGGAATTCGCTGTGGCGGCGACAACATTTCTCGCGCAGGCCGAAATGGAACATCCTGAATTGTTTCGTGCGACGAATAATGCCGAATTTCTGGGACCGTGATCTGCTACGGATCTATTTTTCCGGTGGCGATGGCTGAAATTTTTCATTCCACGTCTTCACCAGGCCGGGAACTGCGTCGTACGTCGCCAGGACACCGATGCTCAGGAAGAAAATGGCCCCGAAAACCAGACCCGTTTTCTGCCAGAGTCTGGGCTGCAATTCGCGTGGCAACAGCGTGCAGTTGATAACGAGAGTATGCAGGCAACTGAATCCCAGGGCATAATTGTACATCATACCGGTGGCGGTCACGAGGAGTTTATCGCCTGGCACAAAGATCAGCATGAACAATCCCAGCACCATGTAGGCACACAGGACTCCAAAGTACAGTCGTCCGATATGCCGCGTATCCCAACTCTGCAGTCGTTTGCTGGATGTCCAGAACACATCCACCCAGCGGCGAAGAACGCCATCGGCTGTAGCGACCATGCTGGTCCCCAGAATCAGGAGTCCACAGAAGAGCGTCATGTACCAGAATGCGCCGCCCAGCGCGGGGTTGGTGGCTTCGGTCACGGCATCGCGAACTCCTCCCGCCGTCATTCCCGCCGCCTGCCATTTGTCCTTCAAAAGCGTGCCTCGCTCCAGAAAGCGAATGGACAGCATGCTCGGCAGCGCCAGACCAACGAAGCACGCAGGCAACCAGACCAGATATTGCTCACGTTCGACATGGGCCACCCAGCGAAACCAGCGCTTTAAAGAGTCCTGCGTAATGTGGAAAACCTTTCCGGTATGCGAGAGTTCAATTTCATGTCCACCGACCATACTGGGAATCGCACCGACGTGTTTTCCCATACCCCAGCCTTGATCGCGTGTGAAGGAGCTGATCGGAGTATTTGTCAGACCACCGTTGCCTGAGATCGCAGCCATCGATGCCAGCATGCCGACGAGTGCAAAATCGAATGCAATGCTTCGCTGATGTCGCAGCGCAGAAAACACGTTGTCGGTGCGTGGGCCGTGTCTCTCTTCACCTTTGTCCTGAATGCCGTCCTTGTTGAGATCTTCTGCCGGAATGATGGGCACATTGCCGAACTGGAAGAATCCACTGCCGATTTCTTTCCAGTTCTCCCGCGTGGAAAAGCAAACCGCCAGCAGCGTCAGAAATCCCAGTACGATGACGAGCTTGATCGTCATCATGATTTTGATCGAATTGTAAACTCTCCCACCGACACACAACGGTATGAAAACGGACAGGAATATGCCGCAGGACAACACTTTTAACAGTGACATGTCTGCTGGCAGCGACGGATCGGGAATTTTTCCGCGAATCATGGCCGCCAGCGGGATTGCTGCGTTCGACGCCAGATAGGGAAGAATCGAACCAAAATCCAGAATCAGGTACAGTGCGAGCCAGAACAGGGGATGGGGTGCGATTCGGAACTTACCGGTAAAGATCGGCTCACCGCTGTACAGCGTGTAGCGACTGATCTCGACATTATAGATTACCTGAAACACGATGCTCAGCGTCGCCAGCCACAGTAACGCTCCGCCGTAGCGCGCCGTAACGACTGGCCCCGTCAGCCATTCACCGCCGCCGATTGCTGCGCCGCCCATGACAAGGCCGGGGCCGAGCATCAATGCCAGCTGCGACCAGCGAAACCTCGGTGCCTCAGGAAGTTCGCCAACCGTCCATGCCGGCATGTGGGCGGTGCCTGGCTGAGGCGAGTAGAGTTCCTCCGGGGCGGCGGAAGCCGTTGGTTCAGCCATTGTTGGGGGTTCCTGATCAGTGGGAGTCCGGGAATAGCAAGCTTCGGAATTGTCCGAACTGCGGCCTCAGATGCAAGGAACCACCCCCGATTGTTGGCTTTCGCGGTCAAAATCGGTGTTCTCGGACGAATCAGCACTCCTGGACTTGGTGTTCAGGTCTGTTACAGGTCGCAATTTGATAAACTTGATTGCTTCTTCGGGCAAAGAACCGGTGTGTCGTGCTTTTCTTGGTATGACCTCGCCACTAGAATCTATGATCTTGGCCAGCTTCAAGTGGCATGGTTTGTTTTACTGGATAGAAGGAAAATCGAATGCAGGTTGCAATTACCTGTCGTCACGGCAGCATCCGACCGGAACTACACGAATACATCACCCGCAAAGCGGAAAAGCTCGTCAAATTTCTCGATACCGTCAGCGAAATTGACGTCACAATCGAATTTGAAGGCCCGCGTGTCGCTGTGGAAATGCTGGTTGAAATTGACGGCTATCACACAATTGTGGCACACGTCGAAGGTGAGGACGCGGGCGCAGCGTTCGACAAAACGCTCCACAAAATGGAACAACAGGTCCACAAGCACAAAGAGAAGCAGCGCGACCATCGGCACACGACGTCAGTCGCAGACGCCACTGAACAGGCGGAAAGAGCGATTGAGACCGACGAAGCCCGGAAGGTCGAATGAGAGCATTTGCAGAACGCGTTTCTCGGTTACAGTTTTCCCTCAGGATCACTGCAGTCGCAGGTGTGTCGTCTGTTAGAGTTCCGATGGTGCTTTTTTATTGAGGCACTGTGCCGGATCAGTTTGTTAAGGCAGCAGACTCATTTTTTCATGTTGATCATTTCTGATCATACATTCCGGCTGTTGCTGATTTGAAGACAGTGAGAGACAAAATGAAATTGACTGAGTTTGTGATTCAGAATGCAATTCTCCCGAACCTGAAAGCGACGTCTAAGGAAGAAGTCATACGTGAAATGGTGACGCATTTGAAAGCTGCTGGCGCATTGAAAGCAGCCGACGAAGAAGCAGTTGTTGCTGCCATTTTGAAACGTGAAGAACTGGGATCGACCGGGATCGGGAACGGTGTGGCTGTGCCGCACACAAAGCATGCGTCTGTGGACAAGCTGTCAGCGATGGTGGCGATCTCCCGCACGGGCGTGGACTTTTCCAGCCTGGATGGCGAAAACGTTTTCATTTTGTTTCTGCTGGTATCACCGCCGGATCGTCCGGGAGATCATCTTCGCGGCCTCGAAAATATCTCCCGGCACCTCCGCAGTCAGGACTTCTGTAACTTTCTCAAACAGTCTTTAACAACGACTGATATCTGGGATCTGCTGACCGAAGCAGATGATGGCGATCGTGATACCTAGGCCAGAGGCGGCCTGAACAGCAGGCGAATCAGGATTCGGAAGCGAACGGGTTTTCCGAGTTGTGATGAGTCGAGGGGAGACTGAACGTGGAGGCAGAAGGCGTAGTTTGCAGACAAGTGCGAGTGACTCCTGAGGACGGGTTGCATCTGCGGCCTCTGCAGTTGCTTGTGCGACGGGCATTGACGTTTTCTTCCACGATTACGCTGACGTTTGATGGTCGCCGGGCCGATGTGAAATCGGCATTCGACCTGATGTTACTGGCGGCACCCACGGGCGCCATCCTGAATCTGGAAACGTCTGGTCCGGACGCTGCTGCGGCCGCAGATGCGATCAGTGAACTCTTTGAGACCGGTTTTTCGATATCTGGCTCTAAGATCCGCTGAGTTGTTTGGCTCTCGGGATCTCCTTAAACTGACGCCATGAAGGTTTATACAGGAATCGCGGTTTCTCCAGGTGTTGTCTCCGGACCAGTTTTGGTGTTGGGGTCCGAGAACTTTCGTATTCCTCGAAAGTATGTCAGCCGCGATGCGATCGACGATGAAGTTCATCGTTTCCATGCTGCACTCGAACACGTCTGTCGGGATATCAAGAGTAACGAACAGCTTGTGTCGGCTCAGCTGGGAGCGCAGTACGGAGCCATTTTCTCGGCACACCTGCAGATGGCTCAGGATCCGCGGCTGATCCGTGAAGTCGAAGCTCTGATTCGCGAACAGACGCGCTCGCCGGAATTCGCGGTGAGTCGAGTCCTCCGCAGTTATGCGGAACAGCTTGAAAAAATGGGTGACCGCTACCTGTCAGAACGCGCGCTGGATATTTTCGATCTGGAAAAGCGTTTGCTGCGACAGCTGCTGGGTGAAAGCCGCGAAGAGCTGCGGAATCTGACGGAGCCCGTCATCGTGTTGGCACACGACCTGACACCGAGTGAAACCGCAACGCTTGACACAAGATTTGTACTGGGATTCGCAACCGAAGTCGGCGGTCGGACAAGTCACACGGCGATTCTGGCAGGTGCGTTGGAAATCCCGGCAATCGTTGGACTTGGCCGATGCCTTGCCGGTGTGTCCGGGGGCGAAACCGTTATTCTGGATGGCGACAACGGTCGCGTCATCATTGATCCGGACAGCGACACGGTCGCGCGCTTGCAGGACATGCAGATCCGCAGCGAAAAAATCCGCAAACGCCTGGGGCTGATGGAAGCCCTGCCTGCGGAAACACTGGACGGCCAGCGCGTGACGATCTGCGGCAATATTGAATTCCCCGAAGAGGTGAGCCATTGCATCAAGCGCGGAGCAGATGGTGTGGGACTGTATCGGACGGAGTTCCTCTTTCTGAGCGGCAATCGTGAACCGTCAGAATCTGATCATTACGAGGCCTATTGCCGCGTTGTTGAAGCCTGCGGCGATCTCCAGGTTGTGATCAGGACTCTGGATATCGGCGCCGATAAGGTGCCTCAGTTGCTCGAAAGTCAGTTTTCAAAATCGCAAAATCCGATGCTTGGGCTGCGGAGCATTCGCCTGAGTCTGCTTAATACTCCGATGTTCAAGCGCCAACTGCGAGCCATCCTGCGGGCATCGGTCCACGGCAACGTGCGCGTCATGTTTCCGCTGATTTCCACGCTCCTTGAGTTCCGTCAGGCGAAAATGATTCTGATGGACGTCATGGAAGATCTGGAAGACGAAGGCATCCCGTTTCAACGGAATATCCCGATCGGAATGATGGTGGAAGTCCCGTCTGCCGTGATTCTGGCGGAAGAATTCGCAAGAGAAGTAGACTTCTTCTCGATTGGTACAAACGATCTGATTCAATACACTCTCGCCTGTGATCGTTCGGATCCAGCGGTGGCGAACCTGTATCGTTCAGGCGATCC
>JAYUVA010000009.1:0-5814 GCA_043754375.1 Candidatus Kuenenia sp.
ACGCCGTCGCCTGCGGCTCAGGGTTAAACGATTCAAGCAACAGACCGCTAGCGCCTTGCGGCTCACGGTCCTGGAGTATCGGGACAGACTCCTGGGAATCCGCTGTTTCAAGTCATCGAGTAAAACAGGAATTTGTGGAGAACAGAATCATGAAGATTAATTATGCATGCCGTTCAGCAGAGCACGGGGTGGCTCGGCGACAGTTTCTTGGCTCGATGGCAGCAAGTGCCGGATTGATGGCGGGCGGGCTGGGAGTGTTTTCAAGCCCTGTGATTGCCCAACAGTTGCGATCTGACCAGAAACGCATCGTCGTGTTTAACATGCATGGCGGGCTGAGTCAGCTGGAGAGTTGGGATCCGAAGCCGGGAACGGGCACCGGCGGACCGTTTCTCGCCATTCCGACATCCGTGCCCGGCATCCACGTCAGTGAGCTGCTTCCTCAGACGGCTCAGCAGATGCATCATCTGTGTCTGGTCCGCGGCGTCAATACGAGCGAAGACGATCATGGAAAGGGAGCTTATATGATGCTGACCGGTCGCCGTCAGACTCCTGCAGCCAACTTTCCTCAACTAGGTGCGGTTGCCGCAAAATCACTGACGCCCGCCGGCAGTGCGCTGCCGGGCCACATTCTGATTACTCCCGGAGGCAGCGGCGGTCGCGGAAATGATTCAGCTTATCTGGGGCCGAAGTATTCGAGCATCTATCTGGGCAATGGGAATCCGCCTCAGAATACGACAAGGCCGGAAAACATGGCGGAGACCTCTGATGCAGCCCGGCAGGATTTTCGACGTGCCGTAAACGAAAGATTCCTGAATCGTCGCCGTACAGCCGTGACGGAAGCCTTCGCGTATTCCTACGAACAGGCGGAGCAGTTGATGCGACAGCGCGACGTGTTTGACGTCACAAAGGAGCCGGCAACGGATCTCGAACGCTACGGCACTCACGATTTCGGACGGCATTGTCTGCTGGCACGACGACTGCTCGAACAGGGGATTACTTGTGTCCAGTTGTCGCATTCGAATTACGATACGCACAATGAGAATTTCAACTTCCACATTGAACAAATGGGAGAGTTTGATCGATCATTCTCGTGCTTTGTCGCCGATCTTGCCGCACGCGGAATGCTCGACAGCACGCTGCTTGTGGTGCTGTCGGAATTCGGGCGGACACCCAATATCAATCAGTACTACGGACGCGATCACTGGTCGCGCGCGTGGTCAGTGTGCCTGGCCGGATGTCGTATTCCGCGCGGTGCCGTTTACGGAAAGACAAATGCAGACGGGACCGCGGTCGAAGACGGACAGGTCGATCACGGGGCACTGTTTCATACGTATCTGCAGGCTGCAGGTGTGGATTCTACAGGATCGTTTGATATCGACGGTCGTGACATGCCGATCGCCGATCCGTCGACGGCTGCTGTTTCACAATTATTGACGTGATGCGAGTTGCATGGCGCCAGCCGTCCGGGTGGTTCTTAGAAAATGCTCGGTACTCGGAGGGCTGACGCCCAGCCGCTCGCCGAAATCAATTGGCATGAAAAGGTGATTCAATGATTATTCCCGACGGATTTGATCCCAAACTTGCGCATCTGGTTTCGCAGTGGCCGCACGATCGGCCGTTGAATGCGTGTCGATTTGACTCGGCCGGTCGATTTGTCTTCTGTGGTTCTGAAGATGCAGCCGTCGAAAGATTCAGTCTGGCGGATGGCGCACGTACGGTCCTCAACGGCGGTCATCAGACATGGGTGTGTGCGATCGCCTGTTCAAAGGACGGAGTTCACGCCATCAGCGGGGGATGCGATGGGAAAATCACGTGGTGGGAATCGGCAGCGACAGAACCTAAACCGATTCGCAGCATTGATGCTCACAGAGGCTGGATCCGATCGCTCGACATCAGCCCGGACGGCACGCTGCTGGTGAGCGGAGGCAACGACAATGTCGTCCGGTTGTGGAACATTAACGACGGCAGTCTTGTGCGTGAATTCAGCGGGCATGCGCGGCATGTGTATTGCGTGACTTTTTCTCCGCAGGGGGAGTTTATACTCAGCGGTGACCTCACCGGCGGACTCAGGCAATGGGAAACCACGACGGGGAAAGAAGTCCGAACGTTTGATGCCACGCCACTGCATTCGTACAACGGCGGGCAGCAGGTGGATTTTGGCGGCATTCGGGCGATCGCCGTCAGTCCCGACGGAAAATGGCTGGTCGCCGGAGGTTTGTACAAAGCGACAAACCCGCTGGGTGCCGTTCACGAACCACTCGTGCTGTTATTTGACTGGCAGACACAGAAGCTGGAAAAACAACTGATCGCAGAAGGCATTACTCAGGGAGTCATCTGGCGATTGAAGTGGCTGAGCGACGGATCAATCATGGGACTCAGTGGAGGTGGCAGCGGGGGATTTCTGGTGTTCTGGAAGCCGGAGACAGAGAAGGATTATCACCGCTTCCAACTTCCCGGCCTCGCCCGCGATATGGACCTCCACCCGGACGGGCTTCAGGTTGCCACCGCACATTTCGACCGCCACCTGCGAGTATCACGACTCGCCGCGAAAACTACATAGAAAGTTCGTGGCCCGGCATAAATCGTTTGGCGGTAAGTTTCAGGAACGCTCAGGATGGCCGGTCCTTCGTTTTTCGAGCACGCGAATCATCGTCGTCTCAAACTCGCGGATCTCATCAGGAGACATGGGCACCTTGCGAAGATGCTCGATGACGGCGATCGAAGCCCCCAGAATCGAGTCGAGCGTGCTTCCCGGGAGAATCGCCGTCCCGCTGAGTTGCTCACTCTTGACTGACAGGATTTTTTGCAGTGGCTGGCTACATGCTTCCGCCCATTGGCTGTCCTGCTTCCGCGCAAACCTGCAGCGGCTTTCGTCGGCAGTTTCAATCGTCTGTTGACGCAGCTGCCAGACTTGCTGTTTGTAATCCGGGTGGACTTCAAGCACTGACCACGAAATCCATTCACCATCCGGCGAAATGGCGTGAATTGCATCGCTGAGCGTCATAAAGTCCTGATGAGGATCGAGGGCTGTTCGTCCATGACCGAGGTCGGACGTGTCTGCGCCACGACTCAGATTCCTGCATGTGAATCGCCATGCACGATGCTCGTTCCAGTGTCGGAGGAGTTCCACTCCACCCCCATCCGCTGACAACTGAAGGACCGGCTCAGATTCAGTGCGTGGCATTGACGTTCTCCTGTGGGTGATATCGCGCGACAGGGATTGTAGTGTCAATTTTGACACTGTCGAGTTCCCTCGGATTCCCACACAGTCCACAAGAAACGGATGAAGTCTATGCTTCAATCAACCCTTCGCGAATTGCCCAGCGACACAGATCAACCCGGTCGGTGGCACCAATGACGCGCATGATACGGTACTTGTGGCTTTCGACGGCTTTTTGTGAAATCGAAAGAGCTTCAGCCACTTCAGAAACGCGGCGACCTTCAGCAATGTTCAGCAGGACGTCCCATTGTCGATCGGTCAGCTTCTGCATTTGAGCACTTGCGAGGCACCGAAAACTGCCGTCTTTCAACAGTTGCAGCCGTACATTCAGGTGTTCGGAAAGCACCGACGTTCCCGCCGCGATCTGGCTCAACTGTTCGCTGATCTTTTTCACCGAATCCGAACGTGACAGCATGCCGGTCACTCGATTATTGGCGATCAGGTCCAGCTGGCGGTCGGTGAGCGCATCTGCAAAGACAGCGATTTTGGTTTCGCCAAGCCGCACGGCCAGATCAGAGAAAATATCCCGCAGCCCGGCAATCACCAGGCGTTCGCCAATCAGTACTACCTGCGGTCGTTGACTGCGAATTGTATGCAGCAGTTCGGAGGAACTGGAGACGGCGGTGACGTTGCGAAATCCTCCGTACGCTTTCAGGCACCACGCCATTGACTCAGCATTGACGCGATTATTGTCCGCGATGACTGCATCTGTCGTCTGGCTCGGCGAGATGTCTGCCTGTATCGGGCGACGTTCGATGGGAGTTTGCATGATGAGCTTGATCCTTCAGAACTCGGCTGCAACAATTATGGTTAACACGAATCACTGATGATTGTTCGGCATCCTTGCGGAACGTCGTTCAGGTACGAGGGTTGTAACAGGGGCTTGAATGTTTTCAGAGGGGGATTACCCGCACTGAAGATGTCTTTGTGTCAAACGAGCGTTTCCCCGCAAAATGAATGCTTTGTGTCGGGCGATGATTGCCATTGACCGCCCGCTGCATGCCTATTCATCCATGAGGTTTGGAGCGGGAACGTCATCATCGTCTGCGGCATGCTCGTCCGCTTCGTCATCTAGCATCAGCAGGTCGTCGGATTCCAGATCGTCCATCGTCTGGTCCAGCGCATCTACGTCCTCCGTTGGATCCAGCATCTGTTCGTCGGTGAGTTCTGTCAGTTCAGGCGGTTCGACTTCTTCGTGACGCGACTCGGCGTCTGGATCGTCATTGGCTTCGTTGCGACCACGAAGGATCAGGCGAATGGGGACTTCCTGAAACGGAGTCACTTCACGGAGAAAACCCAGCAAATAGCGTTTCCAGGATTCGTCAAGCAGCGCCGGTTCGTTGCACTTGAGTACGATTGTCGGCGGCGCGCCGGCGACTTGCGACGCGAAGAAAATCTTTGGGCGACGATTGGATCGAATGGGGGGCGGATTTCTGTCGATCGCCTGCCGGACGGCCTTGTTGAGTCGTCCGGTACTGATACGGGCATTGGCCTGCTTGTACACAGACCTTGCCAGATTCAGGAGTTTACGAATGTTCTTTCCGTCTTTCGCAGTGACAATCGCGATCGGAACATGTCGCATGGAAATGAACGCGGTGGTCAGGTATTTGGACCATTTGTCGGTCGTCATTTCCTGTTCCAGCGCGCGGTCCCATTTGTTGATGACGAATATGCAGGGCTTGTAATGTTCGCTGATTTCTTCGACCAACTGCTTATCAACCTTTGAAATCGTCTCCGTTGCATCGAAAAACATAAGCACCAGATCCGCACGACGAATACTCCGCTGGGCTCGGACAAGCCCGTAAAATTCGATGTCGTTTGCGAGGCTCTTTTTCTTGCGAACGCCGGGAGTGTCGATCGCGACAAACGCTTTCCCATCGACTTCGAATCGTATGTCGATGCTATCGCGCGTTGTGCCTGCAATTTCGCTGACAATCACACGCTCGCTTTGTGCCAGTTGATTGATAAACGTGCTCTTGCCTACATTTCTGCGTCCCACGACCGCAATGCGCATATCGGCGGGCTTGAGCAACTGATCGCCTTCGGCAGTTTCTGTGGCTGCGGCTGCGGGCAGCAATTCGACAATCTTTTCAACCAGTTCATAACGATTCCGATTGGCTTTGACGCTGGTCGTGATGAGGGGCACATCGCAGAGCTGCAGATAGGATGCAGCTTCAAGGTCCAGTTTTGTTGAATCGCATTTGTTGACGACCAGAAGCGTGGGTTTGTTCATGCGTCGCAGGCGGTCGGCGACCTGTTCGTCCAGCGGCGTGAGGCCAGCTTTGGCATCGACAACGAACAGCATGAGGTCGCATTCGTCAAGGCCGATCTGGATCTGTCGTTCGATGTCTGCGGAAAGATCGTCACTATCCACGATGCCAATACCGCCAGTATCGACGAGTTCGAAGTAGCGGTCATGCTTGTGCATGATCCACGTGACGCGGTCGCGCGTGACCCCGGCGGTCGGATCAACAACGGAAATCAGGCGCTCCGCCAGCCAGTTCAGCAGCGAACTTTTTCCGACATTGGGGCGACCGACGATCGCCACTTTCGGAATTCCCATGACGCTGTACCTTCAGTTCTGACGAGATCAA
>JAYUVA010000010.1:0-5648 GCA_043754375.1 Candidatus Kuenenia sp.
ACGCAGCAACATGAGGACCCTTGAAAGAGAACGGCGCTTCGCTTCTGTTCTCTTTCAAAGTGCGTCAAACGGGTATTTTTATTTCCGGGTCTTGCCTTAAGGTACTCTTCGAAACGTCAAGCGTCACGGTTTCTCGCCGCCGTTTCCACACAGGGGAATGCCACTGATTGACGGTGTCGATTTAAAAGTGCTACAGTTCCGATCGAAACGCAGTTGAAATCGATTCAGCCGCAAGTGCAGCAAATTTTTCCGGATGAGGAATCCCGGCATGTGCAGGCGATTGAATCTGACTGTTATCCTTGTGATCTTTGGCTGGCCACCCGGTGCGGGCGCTGCCGAACCGATCGACATCGGTTCCCGGCGGGAACTGTTTGTTGATCAGGCATTGATCGAACGACTCGACGGACGAGCCGAATTGAAACTGCATCATCCGGTACCGCGCGAGATTGCCTTCACCTTTGAGAAGCCTTGGGAAGGAAGTGCCAGCGGATACCCGACGGTCTTCCAGGATGGTGATTTGTATCGAATGTACTACCGCGGCCATCGCTACATCATCGACCCGCCGCCGCTGCGGCAGGCTCAATCAGAAGTCGTGTGTTACGCCGAAAGTCACGATGGAATTCACTGGGAGAAACCAAACCTCGGGGTGTTCGACTGGCCGGCGACTCAGGACAACCGCGGCACGAAAGAGAACAACATCATTTGGCGCGGCGGCTACGAGACTCATAACTTCGCACCATTCAAAGACACGAACCCAGCCTGCCATCCGGACCAGCGTTACAAGGCCGTGGGAGGAACGACCAGCAGCAACGGACTGTTAACCTTCAAATCAGCGGACGGAATTCATTGGTCGGCACTGAGCGAAACTCCGGTCGTCACGACGGGGGCATTCGATTCGCACAACACGGTGTTCTGGGATTCGGATCGCCAGCGATATTCCATGTATGTTCGTTATTTCAGTGAGGCCGAATTCAAAGGATTGAGATCGATCGGCATGTCGCATTCGACTGATTTTAAGACCTGGACTGAACCTGTCGCGCTGACGTATCCGGATTCGCAGCCTCAGCAGATGTACACAAATCAGATCGCGCCGTACTATCGAGCGCCGCACATTCTGCTGGGCTTTCCGACTCGCTACGTATCACGACCGCTGACTGAGCACGCGAAGCGTCTGGAACCCACCACTACGAGAGCACAATTCGCGGCGTCTGTGAGCGACAGTGGTGCCTACACAGGGGCTGAAGTGACCGACGGACTGTTCATGGCCAGTCGCGACGGACTGACATTTCATCGCTGGGACGAGGCATTTCTGCGACCCGGGCCCGAGGCCGAAGGGCGATGGATCTATGGTGACAACTATCAAAGCTACGGGCTCTTCGAAACGAAAGCTGACGTGTCAGGCCAGGCGAATGAGATTTCGTTGCATTTCAATGAAGGTTCGTGGCGAGACGAAATGCACCGCCTGCGACGTTATACCATCCGACTCGACGGCTTTGTTTCGCTGAACGCTCCACTGAGTGGTGGTGAAATCACCACGAAGCCGCTCAAGTTCACTGGCCGACGTCTTTCACTGAACTATGCCACGTCAGCCGCCGGCAGCCTACGAGTCGAAATCCAGGATGCCGCTGGCAACCCGCTCCCCGGATTCTCGCTTGCAGACTCGGATGAATTGTTCGGTGATTCGATCGACCAAAGCGTCTGGTGGAAGGAGAGCACCGACGTCAGTAGTCTCGCCGGTCACGAAATACGACTCCGCTTCGTACTCCACGACGCTGACTTGTTCTCGTTCCAGTTTACTGATTGACTGTGTGCTGACGGGCTCCCGCGCTCTGCCGATACGCCTCTTTCTCAATTCGCCGCTACTGATCAGCCATTAGACTCTGGCTCAGTCGTCGATTCGAATCTCACGTTGCGGTACAGTTCCGAAAGCATTACGGTAATCCCCAGCGACGGAAGTTCGAAACTCGCCGTCAGATTTTTTTCTTCATGAAACAGCCAACCGCCGTCTGGTCGGCGAGTGAATCGCTCGACATGCGGATGATCCTGAGCGATGAGAACCAGTTCCTTCAATGACGAAATTTGCCGATAGTGGTCGGCCTTTCGTCCGCGATCGTACTTTTCTGTGGAGTCGGACAGTACTTCAACGATCGCAGTCGGATTGGTGATTGTGTCGTGTTGATCGTCATCAAACTCCAGTTCACCGCACACAATCGTCGCGTCCGGATAGGTGTAAAGTCCCGTCGGCTGAACGCGGACACGGAGATCGCTGCTGAACACAGCGCAAGGTCTGTCCTTGAGTGCCTGACGAGCTTCCCCAACGAAATTTGCGGCAATGAGGCTATGATGGGCTGAGCCGCCGACCATGGCAAACATTTCACCCTGGAAAAATTCGCTCTTGAACGCCGCCTGACGCTCGCGTCTCAAATACTCCTGCGCGGTGATTCTCTTGAGTGCTGTCGACATGGGCAAATCCACCTGGAAACTGGGCCGAATACAATTGCGTGTCATTGTAGCGAAGGCCGTGGTGGCTTTCGAGCAGAATTACTCCTCGATTTGGCCCGCCGAATCAGGCGTGGTTCCGCTGGCGTGTCCGTAGCGCTGGCCGCCAACGGCAGCCCAAATGCCGCTCCAGCAGAAAAAGTTCGTAAACACCATTGCTGGATTATTAGGCAAGACCCGGAAATAAAAATACCCGTTTGACGCACTTTGAAAGAGAACAGAAGCGAAGCGGCGTTCTCTTTCAAGGGTCCTCATGTTGCTGCGTCACCAGAGCAACTCTGGCAAAGTACTTCACCCGTAAGCCGAACGATACCGACATCCTGTACAACCTCGGCGTGGCCTGCAGCGAACTGGGGCAGGTCCAGAAGGCCATCGAGATCCTTGACCGCTTGCTCGCCATTGATCCGAACCACGTTCATGGCATGGTCGCCCTTGGCGTCGCTCACATCAAGTTGAAAGACCTGCAGACGGGAGAAGTGTTTCTTCGCCGAGCGTTGGTCCTTGCCGCCGCCTGCACCTGAATGCGTGGTGATTCGCTGGTGATGTTGGCAACAGGTTTCAGGACCACATTCACTTTACGCGCTTTGGACGGCCAAAACGCCACGATCACAGGAATCACAAGTTCCTGCAGAGTTGCGCCTCCGTGGAAGAAACCAAGACCCCCGTAAGTGCGAAATGCGTTCGTGCTTCGCGGGACGACGACTTCCAGATTTGATTGGGGAACTTTCAAACGAACAGCACTGGGATGCGAAAGCTCGTGCCCGACCATCGCTCGGCGATGCTTCCACAATACCTTGCCAGTGGGTTGCTCATCTTCGATCTCATGATCATCAGGCTGCCAATGAAAAAAACCGTGATCGGAAACGATGATCACTCGGTGATACCCAGCATCACGCAGCTTGCGGACGGCCTGCACGTACCTTCTCAAATGGTCATCCGCACCCGTCAGTTTGAGTTGACCGTCGTGGCTGTCAAATTCATCTCCATGAACAGCAATCAGCTTTCGGCTGCGTCCTGATTTCTTGAGGCTGTCCCCATCGAGTACCTCGTCCATTTCAAGCCAGTCCTTAACATCAAAGGTCTGCTTGAGCCACTTGCGACGCTGTTCAGCCCACTTCAAATCGCCGTCAAAACCATCTGCGGTGACCTCGAAGCTCTTGTTGTCAATCGCAAGGTCAACGTGCAGCTGTTCTCGCTTGATGGGAAGTGCAAAAGGCATCCCCAACGCCGTAATGCTGGGAATGGGTGCGATCGCCGCCTGGACGTTTGCCCGTTGAACTGGCTCGCCTTGATTCAGGAGACCAGCCAGTCGCCAACCTAGATCTAGGCGGCATGCATCAAGGAAAATGATAGCTGTCGCTGTGGTCTGAGACTCCAACTCCGCTAATGCGATTTCGCCGGCGGTTGGCAACGAAAACAGTTTCGCGGGAGCCTTCGACAGCAGTTCTGAAAACTCTCGACCGATGCGATCCATCGTTCGCAAGTAACCACGCCTCAGACGTGCGCGGATTCGGTGCAACTGCTTCGGCAGGTCTGCGGACTCTTTGAAAAGCAGTTCACCGGCCTGGTCGAGTTGCCATCCACGTGTGGTATACCAATCAATCGCATCGGTTAGTTTTTTCCATGTTTCTTCGCTATTGCGGTTCTCGACCAGCAAGGCTGCCACACCCGACAGCTCACTCAAAAATCGCCAGCCGATTCGACTTGTTGCATCCTTACCCCAAAATCCGATTTCGCGATCTCGATAGACTTGGCCACTTTTCTCCAATTCCGCAGCCAGCACATCGACTTCTTCCAGGCGATCAAGTCGGTCTGAGGTGATCGTAAACAGCGTCTCTTCGACCGCACGACTGCTGCGGGATCGCGGCATCGTTGTCAGATTACGAGCCCAATACGTCAACCCGACAGTGGCTTCCGCCAGCGGCACGAGTTTTTCGAAACTTGCAATATAGCGAAGGTCATGTTGCCATTGCTTGAGCATCCGCTGCGAATGCGTCCTCGCAAGCCCGGCTGGAATGATCTTGTCTGCTTCACGCGGCGGTTCCTGAGGCGATCCTTCGGCAGCATCGGTGCAGAGCATTCGAGCTGTTGCTGCGACCCGCCACACCTCTTCTTTGAGGCTTGCAGGATCGGGCAGACCAAAATCTTCGGTCGCCCGACGCGCGAAAATCTCAAACCGTCCCTCTTCACGCAACCGATCGAACTCGCCGACTGGCCCCGCAAGAACCTGTAGCATTCGTTGATCATCAACCAGCGTTCCTTTGGCATTGCCGGGAGTCAGCTCTTTCCATGTTGCCTTCGGTTTATCGAACCATTCACGAGCGTGAGCCGGAAGCAGGCCCACCAGGTCGTCTTCATGCTCCCTCGAAATATCGACACCGTATTCCCGCAATCCTGCAAGCAGACTGCCTTCCCAGACTTTGTCGGCCTCCAGTTCAAAGACTTTGAACCAACTGATCGCATCACGCGAATATATCCCCCGACGTCTCGCCACGAGATTCGATGAAAATTCGTTGCTTTCTTTTCCTTCAAGGCCATCAATGGTTATGTGCTTCCTCTCGGAATAGTCGATCGTTTTAGTGATGCGAGGGTGTCAGCGTTACCAAAATTCAGCGTTTGGCCTACCGCGACGACTTGTCCTTGGATGCCAGCAGACAACAGGCCAAAACGTCGCTGATTCAAAGACACACGGAGGGCAGGAAGGATACGAACTACCCGCTCAGCATTCCATTCACTGACGGAATTCTGCAAAACAAGCAATAATGACACTTGGTTGGCGTAATCTCTCGAGGTGGGAACAACACGTTCATCGCGCGCACTTTCAGCAGGTTCGAGGTCACCACTCGAGGTGCCGGACTTTTGTGATGTGAGCCCCCGAACTCGTCGCATGCAGTTTTTCCGTGCGGAGTGAGTGGTAGGTATTGGTTGTTGTCAGACGCAGGGCGCACGGCGAAGTGGGTGCGTCGCGGAGGGGCAGTTGGAGCGGGTCGGAGTCGCCGTCCACGGAGGACGTGTGTCTGCGGTGCTGGCTCAACTCGGATGCACCAGACGGGGATGGAGCGGCCCGCCATTGGGGCTGATGCCACAGAACGCTGGTCAGTGCGAGGGCCAGGGGTGAGACACCGCGTCGCACCGCTGACAGCTTCGGA
>JAYUVA010000011.1:0-6253 GCA_043754375.1 Candidatus Kuenenia sp.
TGGATCGCGACGACGTTGTCATGCCGAATCGCGGCGGCCGATCGGGCTTCTCGCAGGAATCGTTTGCGAGCGGGCGACGTTGAAGCGAGTTCGGCCGACATGACTTTGATGGCGACCATGCGGTGCAGCTTTTCATCAAAGGCGCGCAGCACAGTTCCAAAGGCTCACTTTCCGATCACTTCCAGGACTTCATAATGCCCCAGTCGTCCGAGCGAGTCGGGCTTTTTGGAGGGTGACAAAAAGCCGAGCGGGATTTCATCGTCGTCGGGGGTCTTGAGGAAATTCCCGGCTCCGTCATGCGATGCGAAGAGCGCTTCGACGGAGGCTCGCAGGACCACATTGCCGCCGCAGGCTTGGTCGAGGAAGCGGCGGCGAGCCTCGGGGTCGGCGATCTCCAGTGCCGCAAGGAAGAGGTCTCGTTCATTCATGGCAGGGGCACCTTAGAGTGAGAATTGATCAATGACATTGTCGTGAGGATCCGGCGCAACGCAAGCACGTAGACTTCGGAACCGGCGAGCGGCATGCGTCAGCTTGCCGGTACAATGTGATTTGTGCCGCTTCATCGCATTCGTACCGGTGGGCTGACGCCGCACCGCGCGCCGGTACAGTGCGATTTCTGCGCGGGCGGCACGCCAGGAATTTCGAAGAATTCTCTTCGGAATCCTGAACTCCCGAGAGTTCGCGGTGCAGCCAGGCTCGGGCAAAGGCCCACAGTCGGTCGGCGGTGCGGGGAGAAATTCCGACTGCTTTGGCAGCGTCCGGGATACTGAGGCCCACAAAATATCGGAGCTGTATCAACCTCGCGGCCTGTGGATCGGTGTCCGACAACTTTGTCAGAGCGTCATCCAGGGCGATCAGGTCTTCCTGAATGTTGTCGGCCACGACAGTGATTTCATGGTCCCCGACTTTGTGGAATCCGGCTCCGCGTTTGAGTTGCCGGCGACGGCGAGCGTTCTCCACCAGAATCCGCCGCATGGCCTCGGCTGCCGCAGCAAAAAAGTGTCCTCGGCTGTTCCATTGCTGAGCGTTGTTCACATCGAACAGTCGGACGAACGCATAGGGCCGCGTTGCGGCAAATCGCGGCGGCAATGGAGTTGTGCCGACGGCACATATTTGTCTAGTGCCAAGGGCCAACGGTCCAACGGTCCTCGTTACTTTGCCTTTGACGCTCGATCGGCGCGAACGTGGTTGTGACAATCGAAGCAGCGTTTGGTGGCATCGAGCCACTCCAGTTGAGCGGATGCGAATTCGGACTTTTGGGCGGCCTCGTCCAGACGCTTGATCGCACTTCGAAATGTTTGCGTATGTTCTCGATACTCCGAGTCTGTCAAAACTTGCCAGACTTCCGCTTTGCTGAGTGCAGTCAGAGTTGTCGTGCCTTCATGCACAAGGTCTTTGTCTTCAATGGCCAGTCCTTCGAGCACCTTTGAGCAGGCTTCAAGTTTCTGCCGCATACTGACTTCAACTGGATTCTTTTTTTCTTTTTCCTGCGCGCTGGCAGACCATGTCAGCCAGCCTGCGAAGGCAACACACGCTGTTGAAACTGTCAGTCTGTAAATTGTTGAACGTCGGAAGTAAGTTACAGTATTCATTACAATGTCCTTTTCGTGGATGTTGGGGGAGTCGCTGATACCGCGAGACAGCGGAATGTATCATTTGGGATGAGAATTCCATAGAGTTTTTCCAACGACTCCCGTTGCTACCTCTTTTCCTTGCTGAAACGCAACCACAAACGTCGCGGCTCATGCTTGTGATTTGAACAGGAGGAAACTGAGAAATCACGGGGTTGGTGTTGAGTTGTTGTTCCTCTCTGTTTCCTCCGTTTGCTCCTGTCCCTCATTCTTCTGTCGCCTGTGAACTGAATTCTGCATTCAGCACATGAAGATCTTCGCGGCACGACAGGAATTCAGTCGTTATACTGCGCGAATCGGCAAAAACTGCCAGATGAGTCTTTCTCGAATTGCAGGCAATTTTCTGCAGATAAACTGTAGCGATAATACCAGCTGTGCCGATCACAACCGTGGTTAGGACTTTTTGCAGTCTGCCAAGGATGGCGATTGCTCCAACGAGGATATCTCAGAAGGTTTGAAAAGATGCGAAAGCACACGATTCTCGCCAAGGCCGCCAGCGTCGCTGTGTGCTTTGGAATTCTCCTGTCAAACACCGCGTCTGCATTCGCAGGAGGCCCCGGCCCTTCTCCGGTCGCTCGCGATGTTGAGCTGCGGAGCGACGGTACTCTGCACGGACAGATCTACACTTCGGAAGGCCGCGTGGTCGAAAACGCCCCGATTGAACTTCGCTATCAAGGCACTACTGTGGCTCGGGCCAACACTGGTGCCAACGGCGACTTCGCCATCACCGGTGTCCGCGGCGGGGCTCACGACCTGTCTGTCGGGGCAGCAACAACTTCGGTACGACTGTGGAAGAACGGCACTGCACCGGCTGGTTCAGTGGACAGCCTGGTTTTTGCAGGTGACGAAAACCTGGTTCGCGGTCAGGCGGTTGATGAGTACGGTAATCCGTGCAACACGTGTCCTCCACCGAGCTCCGGTTTCGGGCTGATCGACGTCGTTACCCTCACCATGCTGGCCACATCAGTGACGGCACTCGTCTTTGCAATCGAAACGCAGAATGATATTGATGACCTTCAGGATCAGCTCGCGTCGCCGTAATCCTGCGCCGCTGAATCTGGCCTGGTTCAGTAGTTAAAACATCAAAAACGAAGCAGCCCGCAGTTTTCTGCGGGCTGATTTTGTAGAGTGCCGAGCTTCCTGCACGGCATTCCTGCCACAGATCTATAGCGCTCCTTCGCCTGTGATTACGACGCGGATCGTGCGGAACAGAATTTTGATGTCGTTCCACACGCAGCAGTTCTGAAGGTACAGCAGGTCATACGAGACCTTGCGACGAAATCCTTCCAGTTCATTGTCATAGCCGTTGACGACCTGCGCGATGCCAGTCAAACCGGGCTTCAGGCCAAGACGGTCGATGAAACTCGGGATCTGATCCTGCAGTTTTTTCATGAATTCAGGACGCTCCGGTCTGGGTCCGATCAGAGACATGTCGCCCTGAAGAACATTCCAGAGTTGCGGCAGTTCGTCGATTCTGGTGCGCCTCAGCACACGACCGATTGTCGTAATGCGGGGGTCGCTTTCCAGGGCAAACTGGGCACCGTTTTGTTCCGCGTCATTTCGCATCGTGCGAAATTTGTAGATCGTGAACGGGCAGCCAAAGTTGCTCAGCTCCCGGCGATCCCGGCCCGGTTGACGGCGGTCAGAATCCCGGGTCGGTTTCTGTGACTCGGCGCGTCGATCATTCGTCTGCTTCTTCCGCAGATTGAGTCCGATGCGTGTCTGCGAATAGATCAGATGGCCGGGCGACGTGAGCTTCACCAGAATCGCAGCGGTCACGGTCAGCGGTGAAGTTGCAATCAGCAGAAATAGTGCGGCAAAGATGTCAAAGGCCCGCTTCCAGAATCGCAGTGACAGCGACAGGCAACGCACGTTTTCCCGAGGTTCATCCAGCTCCAGTCGCGTGATCCATTCCGTGTCCGCAAGATCAATCGTATGTTGTGCAACGAGCGTAGAGAACGCAGCGTCTTCGTCGGAGTGCCGATGCACGTCGGGCCGGATTTCGACGGGATAGAGCAGAATCGAGGTGGTATTCATTGAGCAGGAATTCCGAGCAGACTCATTGCCGAACGGTAGCGCATCGCAGACAAACTGCGTACCTGTATCGCGTCAATCTTAAGATACGGTCGCGTGGCTGGAAGCTTTGTCTGTCGGGAAATCCACACGTCCGGAACTCAAGGAGGCGTGGTTCACTTCTGTGCGATGCTGTTGCCAAAAGACAACAGGAAAACGGAACGTGACCTATGACTTGTGTCCGACATGACGTGTTTCATCGTGACAACCTGCAAAACCGGCGACGGCGGCAGCAATCGTCTGATCGATATCCGCGTCGGTGTGAACAGCCGACACGAACATGGCCTCAAACTGGCTGCAGGGCAGATAGACGCCACGATTCAGCATTCCATGAAACCAGCTGGCAAATCTCGCGGTGTCGGACGACGTTGCCGAGTCCAGGTCGGTCACCGTTTGCGAGGTGAGAAAGACCGTTAACATGCTGCCGACCCGATTGATCCGCACATCGACGCCTGCCGCATTTGCTGCGGACTGAAATCCGTCCGCCAGCTTCTGACCGGCCTGCTCCAGACGCGGATAAGGATTTTGTTTGCGGATCAGCTTGAGCATCGCGATCCCTGCGGCCATCGCTACCGGATTACCCGACAGCGTTCCTGCCTGATAAACTTTTCCGATCGGCGACACACAGTTCATGATGTCGGCTCGCCCGCCATAAGCGCCGACCGGCATCCCGGCTCCAATAATCTTGCCCAGGGTTGTCATGTCCGGCGTGACACCGAACAACTGCTGAGCCCCACCAGCGGCGACCCGGAACCCCGTCATCACCTCATCGAAAATCAGCACTGTGCCGTGCTGAGTACAAAGTCGACGCAGCAGTGACAGGAATTCGGGTGTCGGAATCACGCAACCCATATTCCCCACGACCGGTTCGAGGATCACGGCCGCTAATTGATCTTTGTTTTTCTGAAATGCGGCTTCCAGACTTTCGCAATCGTTGTATGGCAGCACGACGGTGTCGGCAGTGGCACCCGGCGGAACACCTGGACTCGATGGACACCCCAGCGTCAGCGCGCCGCTGCCGGCGGCGACCAGCAGGCTGTCCACATGACCGTGATAACAACCGGCAAACTTCACGATTCCGTTTCGACCTGTGAATCCGCGGGCAACGCGAATTGCGGACATCGTCGCTTCGGTGCCGGAGTTCACCATCCGCACCATTTCGATCGAAGGCACCATCTCGATCACACATTGAGCCATTTCGGCTTCAGCTTCTGTCGGTGCCCCGAAACTGGTGCCGATGAGCAGCGCCTGTTCGATCGCCTGCAGAATCACCGGATGCCGATGGCCGAACAGGTGCGGTCCCCACGAACCAATGTAGTCGATGAAGCGATTGCCATCGACGTCGAACAGGTACGCACCTTCTCCACGTGTCATGAATGGGGGTGTGCCACCGACAGCTCCGAACGCGCGGGCCGGGCTGTTGACGCCTCCCGGAATCAGCTTCGACGCATGTCTGAAAATGGATTCACTGCGAGTGCGTTTTGATGTGTCTGGAAGCACGGCTACTCCACAATCTCGAGGCCGGGCTTTGCTGACTTCAATGCCGCGATGGTTTCTGGTTTGGGCTGCGAATTACTGAGGTTCAGCCACTTCAACGCAGGCAGTTGGCTTAACTGAAGAATGCCCGGATCACCCATCTGCGATCCCGCGATGCTTAAGCGTTCCAGTTTCTGCATTTTGAGCAGTGTTGACGTGGACTCGTCAGTGATTCGCGTGGCTTCAACGTTTAGTTCTTTGAGATTCGTGAGGGTGCTGAGCGCGGCAAAATTGGCGTCATTCACCTTCTTGAGTTCTCGCAGTTCAAGATAAGTAAGTTCCGTAAGCTTGCTGAGTTCGCCAATCGTCTTGCCTTTAAGCGTGCGGCATTCACTGATATCGAGGTAGGTCAGTTTAGGAAGGCTGCTGATGATTTCCAGGCTTCCATCGTCGATGGATGTTTCGCGGAGTTCCAGACGAGTCAGTTCTTTCAGTCCGGCAAGATGTTTGATGCCTTCGCCGCTGATATTCGCCTGTCGGCAACCGAAACGTTTGAGTTTTTTGAGTTTTGCGACTTCCGGCATGCCGACGTCTGTGATGCGTGACGTATCCATCTGCAGAGATTCCAGTGTCGTGATGCTGCCGATCGCTGGCATGGCGGTGTCGGTAACGACGGTGTAGTTGAGGTTGAGCGATTTGAGCGGCAATCCTCGAAGGTGTTCGACCCCGGCGTCGGACACTTTAGAGTTTTCCAGCTGCACATCGACCAGTGTTTTGATTCCTGCCAGATGTGCGACACCAGCATCGGTGATGTTGGTATTTCGCAAATCAATGGCCCGCAGTTTTGTCAGCGTTTTGATCGATGCAAGACCAGCATCTGTAAACCCGGCTCTTCGCAGCGTCAGCACTTCAATCGCAGGAATGCCTCCCACGACTTTCAGGGTGTCATCACCGATGGAAGAGCAATCGGTGAGGTCCAGTCGTTTCAGGGATTTGAGGCTGGCCAGGAACGCCATGCCTTTATCGTTCATTCCCGGCCCGCCGAAGCGTGCGATGGTGACATTGGGCACGCC
>JAYUVA010000012.1:0-6574 GCA_043754375.1 Candidatus Kuenenia sp.
GCCATGTTCGCGACGACCGCGCGCGGTACTTCATGCGAATACACGGCGGTGACAATTTCCTGCGGTGACGACAGCTCAAGGTGTCCGATCACGTCAGCCACCAGACACGTCTGTTCTCCGCGCCCATCGACGGCACGCGACACGGTATTCAACACGGAACGTCCAATGCTGAATGCGCTGCCTTCATCACTGAACAGGTATCCCCAGCCTCCGCTACGAGCCGTCTGACCCTTGCCGTTACAGCCCCAGGCAAGTGACCCTGTGCCCGCGATCAGCGCCACTCCCCATCCATTGCCCTGATCCACATGCAGCAACGGTACAGCATCATTGACGACCAGAACCGTCTCCGCCAGTCTGGAAAAGTTCGCCCAGTCTTCGATGACACGTCGGTCCGAATCCCGATCCGCCCCGGCCAGGCCCAGACACGCTGCTGCCACCGTCGCTCGCGGCAAACCTGCGTCCGTGAAAGCGGATTCGATGGCAGTCTCAAGATTGCGCAGTGCCATCACCGGCCCGACTGCCCGTTGATTCGAAGGGCCAGCGGAACCTCTTCCGAGGACGACGTCCTTGTTCTCACGCGAATCATCACCGCACACCGCCAGCCAGGCAACCGTCTTTGTACCACCGCCGTCGACACCGAGGACAAGAGACGTTGCAGGATATTGAATTGTATTCATGTTGTTCGCGATTCTATCTGACATGCCGCGGCGATCAAGCGGCGCGGCGTGAGCCCGCCGTTATCCAGAACGCTTCGAAGAGTCTTCCCCTGACAGGAAAACCTGATAAACTTATGCCATGAGCCAAGCCACACTCAACACTCAGACAACAATTCTCTCGCGGGCTTTGTCGGCGGTCGCCGAGCCAATGGGTGAGGAGTTAGCGCGTTATCTGTTGTCCATCAGACTGGACCTGGCTGATGAACAGCGGGCCAACCAGCTTGCAGAGAAGGCGCGAGAAGGGTTGCTCTCAACTGAAGAACAGGCGGAGATCGACGAGTATCGGCGAGTTGGCAGAGTGATGGAAATCCTGCGACTGCGAGCCCACAAATCGCTGGGTCACAAAGGATGAAGCAGTCGCTTGAGGATCTGATCTGGAACCGTGCGCAACATCGGTGTGAGTACTGCCTGTTTCCAGCCTCCCACGCATGGCTTCCATTTCAGGTTGACCACATTGTCGCTGAGAAGCACGGTGGACAAACCGTTGCTGAGAATCTGGCACTGAGTTGCTTCTATTGCAACAGCTTCAAGGGGCCGAATATCGCCGGAATCGATCCGGATGGCGAGCCGGATATTGCAATCCAGTTGTTTCATCCACGCAAGAATATCTGGAGCGAACACTTCAGCTGGAAATTGGCCATCCTGATCGGCAATACTCAAACCGGTCGAGCGACAATTTCAGTCCTCCGCATGAATGATCCTACGGCGATCGAATTCCGCGAACTGCTGATTGATGTAGGGCATTCGTATTAATTGCACTTTGCCGCCGCCGAGAACTCGTGACGGAACTGAACGTTCCGCTTATCAATCTTCCCAACGTTCTGACTCAGCCAGTGGAACCGCTACCAATGGCGAATTGATCGGCAAAGATGGTGTGCATCTGACTCCGCAGTGTGGCCGTCTACTAACAGTTGAACTGCTTCCTCTTTGAACTCGCGAGTAAATCGCCGACGACCCGCGGGCTTGGTGACTTTGGTTCGCTTCTGACATTCTGATCTCCCTTCAACGGGCTCAGAATAAGAGATTCCGCTGTCCGTGAAACCTGCAGCACCTCAGCTACACCCGAATGTCTCATAGATGTCCGTCCTGGACACTCGCAGCCTCCAAAGAATCGGCGATCGCATGAAGCAGTCGATCAACCGCATGCCCGAGAGGAGTCTCACCGGGAGTCGCCCGGCTGTTCAACAGAGCCACGATGCTGAACCCATCGTGACGCTGAATCATGCATGTGGACGTTCCGTCGAGGCTTCCGGTATGCCAATGATTCACTTGCCGATCGGAAACGATGCGATTGAACCAGCCAAGTGAATAAAAGCCTGATTTCTCCTTTCCATCCGGCTCAAATCCCGCCAGTCCCGGAGGACGCTGATACATCAAATCAATCGATTCCTTACGAAGCAGCACGCACGAATCGGGATTATCAAACGCGGCAGCAAATGTCGCGAGATCGGCGGCTGACGCGATCCATCCGCCATGCGAATCCATTGCCTCGAGATTCCAACCACCGTACGGCTGCGCAACGTCCTGTCCCAGATCGAGCTGAAATACTGACTCACCAGTTCCCGGTTGATAGTAGCGGACCTCATTCGGTGCCTGCCCCTCAAGTCGGCTTGAACCAATCTTCATTGATGTGATGCCAATCGGTGTCAGCACATGATCCCGAACATACGATTCGCAGGTCTGCCCGCTCAGTTTCTCGATGAATCGTCCCAGCAGGCAGTATCCGAAATTTGAATAGGCGTAACACTCACCGGGCGCGAAATCGAGCTCCCGCGAAAACATCGATTTGATCACAGTCGCCTGATCGGCCGGCGCGTTCGTATCAAGTTCTTTGGCGAAACGGACCGATTGAAACATGGCATCGAACGACTTGTCGCGGTCCCAACCTCCTCGGTGCTCCAGCAAATGGCGAACCTGTGCCATCGACGATCTTCCCACCTTTGATGACAACGTCCAGCTTGTCATCAAAGGAAAACGCTGGCAGCGTCCACAGGAAGAAAACAGCCAGAATCGATAAACCCGACTGACACATTTTACTGTGGTTCATGTTCAAATTCCCGGTGTGCAGCGAGTCAATCGGAGGAACGAGTAAATCAGCATAATGACGGTGGGGGGCATTGTCACGGTTCATGGCGTTCATATGCAAACGAATATCTGGTGCTCTGTCACGCATTCATTGATCGGTTGTGTGCCACTGGCTCACATTAATACACGACTGACAGAGCACTCGTCATACTCAACGCGGTCGGAAAAGAGTCCGGCGAGCGGAGCGGCGTGAACCTCTGCGAGAGGATGGACTTCGCACAGTCATTTCGACGCCACTTTGCGCAGTCTCAGGATATTGAAGAGACTGAACCAATCGTACAGGACTCCGTTGACGGGTATCTCACGTACTTGGTCTCCGGGCCGATTCCGCGCGTGAAATCACTCTCATTTTGCAGCGTCGCCGATGCTGCAGCGGCCAAAAGTCTGTTTGAGGCCGGCTTTAAGAAAGGAGGGAGCGAAAGCGGTAAACTCATCGAGATGGACAATGGGGGCTTCATTGTTGAAAGGACCGAACAATACATGCGTCCGCTTCCAGAGGACGCAGACGAAGCGAAAATCGTTCGGAATGGCAGGGTTGCCAGAAGTAAAGGCCCGATTCATACGATCAACGAGGTGAAGACCACTATTGAGGAGAGGGGTGGCGAGAGAGTCATTGTGCACACGACCACGCTCAGGAGCTTCCACAGGGTGTATGATCAATTCTTGTACGAGGGCGAATCGAAGAAACTATTTGACATGACTCTGCCATCCGCTGCGGAGATTTCTGCCGGTCTCAGGGAATCGAATGATCTTGGATTCTGCGTCTATCTGGATCGCATTCCGCAGGCCGTGCGGCAGTTGGGCTGGACCATGCTGGCATCCGGAATCGGAGCTCAGTTGCAGCAGCGCGACGGTGAAACAGACACCAGCTACAACATGCGTCGAGCATCCGGAGATCTCGGCCTGGCGATCGCAAATGCGGCGTTGTTCGACATCGATTTTTCGGACGGCTCGCTGACGTTTGCCATCGACGACGCGCCGTCAATTCAGGGCGATCTGAGAATTCGGGCTCGAAACAACAGCGGGCTGAGTGACAAACTCCAGCGTGCCGTCGGCAGCAGTCGTTTCGGTCCGATCCTGAGTGACAACGCCGCTGTCACCGGACACGCCTGCATACGGTTTCCTGAAGAGTCGTCGAAGGCTCTCACGGCTACCAGCGAATGGCTGAAGGAATCGTTCGCCGCGGAATTCCAAGGCAATCCTGCAATGATCCCCGTCGGAGATACATTTTCGGAGACACTGGTGGGCATGGCCGAGCATCGTAATCTGGAAGTGTTGCTCAAGGTGGGATGGACCGAAGAATCCGCAGGAGTTGTTTATGGCGGCATCCAGTTGCATGACAATCGGCAACTGCTGCCCGGCATCTTTCAGTTCATGGTCCACAACTTGTCTCAGATAATGGCGCATCCACTGGCATCGGCTATGAGTGATCAGACGATCGAAATGATCCACGACGGCGACATGGAGTTCATTCGAATCGTGCTGCCTGATGATGCCGTGAATGTACTCACCGAATCGCTGGGTGCCAAAATCACGCACGTCTATCTGGCTCACCAGAATTCCTGTCTGTGGTTCGCGATAGGTGGCGAAAACGCGAAGGAAATTATTCGTCTGTCCGCCACACGATGCGATGAAAGCAACGCCACTCGGGCTCCGTTCGTCAGTGCCCGAATCGACATGGAACGATGGCTCGCTTATCCGCAGGATGACCCGGCTGGAATTGCTCAAATGCCTCACTGGCTGGATTCGAATGCGTGGTGGTTTCCACTAAGTGCAATTTTCGTGATGGAAAACATGGAGGCTCCGGGCCGCAAGCCACAGTCCATCATGCAGCGAGCGTTTGACCTGGGAGGCTCACAGCAGTTTTCGCTGACGCTGGATGCCGACGCAAGCGGACTGCTGCTGCAAATGAGTCTCGGTAAAGCCCTTGCGAATCATATGCTCGCTCGCATGATCGATCGTCTGGATGAATCGGAGTCGTCGGAGGCAGGATCGTCTGAAGAATGACCGCAATCTGCGATCAACTTCCTGGACACCGTTCTGTTGGCTTACAACGCATGTTCGCCGTCCAGTGTCGCTCGGAGATGGCCGTCAGAGCGAGAAAGCAGCCGACGCGCTTCGTCCGGCGAGACGTCTTTGAGTGCTGCGACGATGGCGGTTTTCACTTCGCCACCGCATTGTTTCAGCAACTCAGCAGACTGCGGCTGCGGCAGATTTGTGAGGTCCGCCACAATCCGCTCCGAACGATCGCGGAGCTTTGCGTTTGTCGCGCGCAGATCGACCATCAGATTCCCGTACGTCTTGCCGATGCGCACCATTGCGCCGGTCGTCAGCATGTTGAGCACCAGCTTCGTCGCCGTGCCGGCTTTCAAGCGCGTGGAACCAGTGATCACTTCCGGCCCGACGACAGGTGCAATCATCAGCTCGGCGACCTTGGCGACAGCCGATCCCTGGTTACACGCAAATCCAATCGTAAATGCCCCGATCGAACGTGCATAATCAAGCGCGCCGAGCACATACGGGGTGCGACCGCTGGTGGCAATTCCCATGACGACGTCACGATCATTCGCATGCAGTGATTTGAGTTCCAACACGGCCGCCAGGGCATCGTCTTCCGCTCCTTCCATGGCGCGGGTGAGTGCATCGCGGCCACCGGCGATGATTCCGACGACCATTTCCGGAGGCGTGCTGAACGTCGGCGGACATTCGCTGGCATCGAGGACACCCAGTCGCCCGGATGTCCCCGCACCGACGTAGATCAACCGTCCGCCGTTGGCAAACCGTTCGGCAATCACATCGATCGCGCGGGCAATGGCCAGTTCTTCTCGCGCGACGGCGTCGATCACATGCTGATCTTGGGCATTCATCAGCCGCACAATTTGCAGCGGCGAGAGACTGTCGATTGTGGCGGAGGCGGCATTGCGAGTTTCAGTGGCATTGACGGCAAGCGGACGTGGATTCACAGTGTGCCTTCCGGATTTTCGATGGATTCGGTCACTGACACTACTGCCGCAGAAGATGTTCCACCAGATTTTCTTCCGGCAGCAGGACTTCCGAGACTGCAATCAGGGTTGGCATGTCAGATGAGACATTCAAAGTCAGTTCCGCCGAGTGGCCAAGATACGTTCCGGAACGCAAATCATACGCGTGCTTTGGTGCGGGAAGCCTGGCGGTGATGGAAATGTCTCCCTTCATCGCGGAATTGTCGGCGGATTGCTGCAGGTCTTCGCCCATGCGGTAGGTCATGTTGCGTTCGAAGGCGAGCAGGCGGATCGGCGAAGTGCCAGCGGGCAGGCCTTTTGCGGGCGGCAGGGAGTACTTCCAGACCTTGACTCGTGCATCAGCCGGGACGACGACCGCTGGCGGAATGTGATTCAGCCATTCGTGACGAATCTTATCAACCCAGCCGGATGTTTGTTCGCGACCACCACCGGCTTCAGCATTGGCATACGCCGCTGGACTTGCGTCGAACGAAACGTGGTCGCGAGGAACTGGTTTGTCCGACCGGCGCACAACCGCGGACGCCGTTGAAGTTGGGGCAATCATCGCATCCAGTGCGCCGGTGGTCCGCAGACGACCGTGTTCATCGAACAGTCCGGCCTGACCATCCGCCAGCATTGTGCGTGGGCCATCCGTGGAATTCAGGAACTCCGTGATTCGCGCCGCTTCTGCAACCGACATCGCCCAAGACTGCGGCAGCACGAGAGCTTTGTACTTGCTCAGTTCCCCGGCTTCGATCTGCTGCGTGCTGACAAACACAGGATCATAACCAG
>JAYUVA010000013.1:0-8644 GCA_043754375.1 Candidatus Kuenenia sp.
ACATTCATCGGGGAGAGTTTTGGAAACTGTGTGAATGCTCGAATTGCGGAAGCGCTCGGCGGACGAGGCCGAATTCTGGCATTCAATCCTCCCAATGATTTCGCCGGATACAAGACGCCCGATCTTCGATTCTGTTCGGACGTGGCGTGGTCATTCCAGACATATTCCCTGTGTGACTGCCAAAGCCCCATTGCCGATGTGGGCTTCTTCCTCGAAACGCCGGCAAATGCCATGGCAAAAGATCAGCATGTCTTTGGAGTCACCTGGCTAATGACTCGAGTGCAATCCGGCGATCTGACATGGTTGTTCCCCCAACTCATATTGCCAGAACCCGCAACTGAAGTCTTCGATGCCATCGTTACGATCTCAGGAGATGTTCTGGATCCTGGCTTGCCACGCCATCCGTTCGTGACTGAGACCGTCAGTGAGTCCTCGGAGCCATTGATGGTGTTGCGGTGATTCGGTGATTGTCAATTCACAACGCGTCTACACTGTCATTGGGACCGCCACTGCCGCTCGCCAATTGTCTCACTCATGACGGTTGATGTCGCATGGTCGGAAAATGGCAACCCGGAGCGGACACTGGTCATTTCATCCGGCGTTCACGGTGTTTGGTACGTTCGGACCGATCAAGGTTCTGGCCGGACTTCGTGCCGAAAACCAAGCTCATCACTGGGGCACACCAGGATCGGCTTCAACCGTCCATTCGAAACAGGAATTGAAGGAACTGTTTTGTCCTTCCGATAAACGATGGAGGCTGAATGTTCTGAATCATAGCTTGAAACTTGTCAGTCAGGCCATTGATGGATTCAACCAGTCATGAACCACAGTGCTTCAGCCATGTCATCGCCTGTCAAGAGACCCTCGTGACCGCGCGAATCATGCAAAGAATTCCCGAACCGCAGACAGTCCCATAGCCCTGGATGGCGTTTCACTGCTACAATTGACGGAGTGCGATGGGCGGTGATTTGGGCGGCAAGACAGGCAAGGCTTTGCCGCACGCGATTGGGTCTATGAATCCCGCGTCGGAGACACGGGGCACATTGGGCAAATCAGGCACGGGCTCGTCGTAAACCATCCGGAATGACTGTCCGCGACTCAAAGAGTTTTCTTTCATGCGACTTCCCGATGCTTCACTCCGACGAACGCCGTTACGCTTCAATATCACGCCGATGATTGATGTCGTGTTTCTGTTGATCATTTTCTTTCTCGTCGCCAGCTATTTTGTTCGCAGTGAACAATCGCGGGAAGTGGATCTGCCAGTTGCTTCCACAGGCCAGTCGGATGAAATCTCATCTCCGCACCGGCTGACGATCACGATCGAACCAGACGGCCACATGTCAGTCGGGGGAGTCCAGATGTCTGAGAAGCAGATCCTCAGGCGAATTGAAGAGCTGAATACGGCTGAGCCTTCTGGCGGGAAGCCGCCGGAAATTCGCATTCGTTCCGACCGCAACGCTAAGTTCGGTTCGATCCGAACGTTGATCGAACATTGTGCCGCACACAATATCCGCAGTATCCGCTTTGCTGTGACCTTGCCGCAGGGATAATTGGGTAATCGGAAAGATCCAGGTATCAATGAAAATTCCATCCCGACCTAACCGAAATAACTCACTCGACGGTGACACCATGACGCCGATGATCGACGTCGTGTTTTTGCTGCTGGTGTTCTTCATTTGCGCATCCGTCGGCAGCACGGCGGACAAATTGCTGCCTGCAGAATTGAACGGGAACAGCACGTCGTCCATCGAGGCCGTGGCCGCGGTGGAACCGGAAGAATGGGAACATCCGCCGGTGCAGATTCGCATCGAACCGTCAGCTGCGGGAAACAACCCGATCGCCGTTTTTCTGGACGAACAACCACTGCCGGGGATCGAGGTGCTGTCCCAGCGACTTACCCTTCTCGGCAGCGCTGACCCATCGATTCGCATTATTCTGAACGTGAACGATGATGTCGAAGTTCAGCAGTTCATTCTGGTCTACGACCTGTGTCAAAAACTGAAGTTCGAAAATGTGTCGTTCGCGGTGCGGGGGAAGTAGTAGAGATTCAAATTCTTTGACGACCGACGGTGGAGTTATACCGCACGCGGTTGGCATTGGCTGGTTTAACCGCGTGCCCAGCGGGCCGCGCGAGCACGTCTCTCTGGCGAGATTCACGCGCGGGGCGCTGCCCACGCGGTTAAACGAATGTATCATTTCGGGCCGCGTGTTTACTCTCATACAGTCAAGATTCGCTAAAAAATCGGGCCTGGCATCCAGGGGCAGAATTCTTCGTCGCCGATGCCCTGTTGTTCGCTGAGCGTCTTTTCGCCACTGGCGGTCGCGATAAGTTTTTCGAAAATTTCCAGACCGACAGATTCGACACTCGCACCTTCCAGAATTGTTCCGGCGTTGATATCCATGTCGTCACGCATGCGATGGTACATCGTCGAATTGGAGGCGACTTTAATCGTGGGGGCCGGCTTGCATCCGAAGCAACTTCCACGTCCCGTGGTGAACACTACCAACTGGCATCCGCCCGCGACAAGTCCGGTGACTGAGATCGGGTCGTAGCCCGGCGTATCCATAAAAGTGAAGCCGCGTTCTGTGATCGGTTCGGCAAACTGATAGACCGCTCGCAGCGGTGCGGTACCGCCTTTCGCGACCGCCCCCAGCGACTTTTCGATAATCGTTGTGAGACCACCCTGTTTGTTTCCGTACGACGGATTATTATCAATCGAAGCGTTGTTTTTTTTCGCGTAATCTTCCCACCAGCGAATCTTGTCCAGCAGCCGATCGGCGACGGCGCGACTCACAGCGCGGCGTGTGAGCAATTGTTCGGCTCCATAGACTTCGGGCGTTTCCGCAAGCACCGATCCGCCGCCATAAGCGACAAGCAGGTCACTGGCATAACCCAGTGCGGGATTTGCCGTGATACCGCTGGCACCGTCGCTGCCTCCACATTGCAGGCCCAGTGTCAGTTCAGAAATCGATATCGGTTCGCGTCGTGCGGCATCGGCATGCACCATCAGCTCCCGCATCACTCCGACGGCTTTATCCACCGTCTTGCGCACGCCGCCAACCTCCTGAATGTTCAGCACCATCGGCAGAGAATCATCGGGCTCACGCCGCATCGCCCCGCCGAGCTGCACCAGTCCCTGCGATTCCTGCAGATGTTCGGCCTGAGCGGTCTCACAGCCAAGACCAAGCACCAGACATGCGGCGATGTTCGGATGCCGCGCAAATCCGGCGAGCGTACGATTCAGCAGCAGATGATCTTCGCCGTTGTAAGCGAAGGCACAGCCGCTCTTGTGGACCACGGGAATGACACCATCGATGTTTCCGTAACGGCTGAGATCAGATTTTGCCAATTCCTGAGCCACATACCGAGATGTCGTGGCCGAACAGTTCACGGTGCTGATCAATGCAATGTAGTTGCGAGTTCCGGCACGGCCATCTTTACGACGGAATCCCATAAACGTGCGGCTGTCTCCGGGTTTCGGAAACGCCACAATGTCGGTGCTGAATTCATATCCGGTCTTGTCACGTGCGATACTGACGTTATGCACATGAACCCACTGGCCGCTGGAAATCCCTGTGCTGGCAGAACCGATCGGCTGTCCAAACTTGCGGATAACTTCACCTTCCCGAAAGTTATTGACTGCCACCTTATGATTCGCGGGAATGGCCTCAGCAATCTGCACCGTCTTTCCCGCCACGGTCAGAATTTCCCCGGCCTTGAGTGCGCGCCGGGCGACAGCCACATTGTCGGAAGGATGCAGGAGCAGCAGCGGTTCCAGAACGGTCACGGGATTTCCTTCAAAGATGGAGACGTTTCATCAGAAGAGTGGAGGTTTTTTGAGTGCGGACGATACCAGCCCGATACACGAAATGTAACTGCGTTGCTGCTTTGCAGAACCTCACCAATGCTGGCTGTTACGGCATTTCCCGCTCGCGTTTACGTCCCAATCTCCGTGTTCAGTGTAACAATTCTGACTCGACAGTTCCCGAAGCGTAGTCTGCGATGATATTTTTGAGCAATTCACTCAATGGCTGCAATTGAGCCTCATACCTCGTCCAGCGGCCCCGGGAAGATTGATAAAGCGGTTGTCGCACCTGGACGACGCTGGCCGTGTGGACGGTGCGTTGATTGCGATGAAAGCTGAGGCAGTCTGCAGACCATGACAGTTGGCAGGCCTTCAATAATCTGCGCACCTGCACCTCCGGATCCTGGACGAGGCGTTCATAGGAAACATCTGTGATTCGTCCCGGCATGACGCTGTGCCAGTGCTGCATTATACGAGCATAGTCCTGATATTGCTGAGCGAGCCACGACAGATCACTTGTCGATAACTGCAGCTGCAGGTCATCAAAAAGCTGCCCGTAACAGGACAGGCAGCTATCGCGCGGATCACGACAGCAGTGAATGATGGTTGCGTTCGGGAATGCGCTGGCGATCAGCCCGAGGTTTAAGTAGTTGCCTGGCATTTTATCGACAACTCGCAGCGATTGCGGCGAGATCTCGCTGAGTACAGCGTCGTAATCGTCTGCTGTGGATTTTCGCCATTCCGCCGTGACAGCCGCGAGTTTTGATCGCGTTTCCGGTGGCCCGAATCGCTGCTCGAAGGCAACAGTCCAGAACGGCAACTCTCCGCCCGCAGTGACTTCCGGATGACTTGACAACATCTGCTCAATAAGTGAAGTCCCCGATCGCGGCATTCCCACCACCACAATCGGTCGTTGTGAATCGCGGACCGGTTGCAATGATTGCAGGAACCGGCTGCTGAACACAGCGATCAGATCATCGACGCGCCGCGTTCGCGCTGCGGGATCATAGCCCTGGCCTTGAACGCTTCGAAATTGGCGGGAGGACTCGTTGCCCATCGTCCAGTGCTCGAACGCCTTCGCATATTCGCCCACATGATCAAAGTGAGCGGCGAGTGAAAAGGCAATCCTGGCCCGGTCCTTTGCGCTTTGGCTCTGGTCAGACACGCGGTGCATTTTCTGCAGTTGAGCTTCAGAAAATTGATATTGGGAGGCAGTCACCAGACGCGACAATGACAGCCAGACTGATGGTTGATCCGGATTCATCCGGAGACTTTCTTCGAACGAATTCACGCATCCCGCAAGATCCCCGATCGACTGCAGCACCGTTCCGATTTCCTGCGCAACCAAAGCCGGATCAAAACCGCCTGTGCGGGCTCTCTGCAGAGCCATCAACGCCGCCTCTGACTGCCCAAGCTTTGCATGGGCTCGTCCCTTTTGAAAATGCGCGGCCGTCATCGCTGCGTTGATCTCTATCGCCTGATCCGCAGCCGCCAGGGCAGGCAGCCATTGACCGAGGGCCATCTGGATTGCCGCGAGATTGGACCAGTACTCCGCATTCGTCGAATTCAGTTCAATTGCCCGGCTGATATAGTCGATTGCGTCAGACGAACGGCCTGACTGATGAGCCAGCAGGCCGGACAAATGCCAGGCATCGGCGTGCGTCGGGGCGGCTCGCAGAATCGCTGCGTATCCCTGAGCCGCGACCGCATGTTCGCCGGACTTGTGCATTTCCACACAGCGAATGAACAGTTCTGAAATTTCGGACATGAACGCGAATTCCCCAATTGAGTCGCTGTCGATTCGCAGCGTGTGCAGCCAGAACTGAGTCGGGCGAGCGGAGTGAGGTGAGCCCTCCGGTACCTTGCTTTGTGTACCGGCAAGCTGACGCATGCCGCTCACCAATTCTCTTTCTCGTGACCGCGTGGAGTATAACATGCGTATGATTTTCATTTTTCGTCGTCGAAGAATACGATTCTTAGTTGCGATATGAAAGCGGACGCTGCGGATCGCTGTGCTGCAAGCTGTGATTTCAAAGAGACATGACGTGACAAAGCCTGTGTCAGATTCTGTTGTTCTCGGTTCACGATCACCACAACGGCGTGACTTGCTGGCGTCGATTGCAGGTGCGTCGGCGGTGCAGATCATGCCCCCGCGATCTTCGGTGGAAGCGAATTTTCATGACGTGCGCGATGATGCAGGCTTCGAGCGTCGGTTGCTGGAGATCGTGCACGAAAAGTATGACGATGTCCGTCGCCAGGTGGCGACCTCAGAAACATTTTCAGGCAAACAGAAGCTGTATTCTCCATTCATTGTCGTCGCCGATACGATTGTCATCGCAACAGATGATCAGCAGCACAAACGAGTCCTCGGACAGCCGGAACCCGACAAATGGCAGTCGGAAGTGCGACATTGGATGCGCCACTGGCTGGCTGGAAGAACGCACGAGGTCTGGACGGGCGTGATTGTCGCGCGGGATGACGACGTGCGTGAGTTTATTGTAAAATCCAGCGTCACGTTTTGTGATGTTTCGGACGCGATGATTGAATGGTATGTTTCTACGAATGAATCTGTGGGCAAGGCAGGAGGATATGCCATCCAGGCAAATGCGGCGGCGTTTGTTTCGCAGTTTACCGGCAGCCTGACGAATATCATCGGCTTGCCGTTGATGGAAGTGATCGACGCACTGCAGGCCATGGGCTGGCAATTACCAATTCACGAAGTGAAGGACTAAGTCGTGCCTCAGGAGACGCCCATCAATTCGTACGCAGCGAACCAGATGCCGGGTAGTGGGGCGACGGGGGCGGCGGTATACCGTAGGGCTGACGCCGCTCCGCTCGCCGGGGTATTGGACGCCGAACCGATTGTGATTGGTGGACGCACACTGCCGACGCGGTTCTTTCTGGCTCCGCTGGCAGGCTACACGCATCTGGCGTTTCGGCTGGTGCTGCGAGGTATCGGCGGACTGGGACTAGCGACGACGGACCTGGTTCTGGCGTCAATGTTATGGTCAGAACGCCGCAAATCACTGGACCTTGTCGAAACATGTCCGGACGATCGGCCATTGTCAGTCCAGATTTTCAGTGGCGAAACGCGCGACCTGGTGAAGGCGGCCATCTGGCTTCAGGAACATGGCTATGAGGGCATCGACATCAACATGGGTTGCCCGATGGCGAAGGTCAATAGTTCCGGCGGCGGGGCGCGGCTGATGTGCAATGTCCAGGGCGCCGTCAGTATGGTTTCCCGCGTGATCGACGCCGTCAGGCTTCCGGTGACCGTCAAGATGCGGCTCGGCTGGGACGCAGGCATGATCACGGCACCGGAACTTGCTGTCGCGCTTGAAGACGTCGGTGTGGCGGCAGTGACCGTCCATGGGCGAACTCGATCGCAGGGGTTTCACGGCACTGTGGATCGGGAAGGAATTCGGCAGACAGTCGCTGCTGTGCGTGCAATGCCGATCATCGCCAACGGTGACGTGAGAACGCCGGATGACGCATTCTCCATGATTCGTGAAACCGGCTGCGCAGCAGTCGCGATCGGACGCGGAGCAATGCTGGACCCGTGGATCTTCCTCCGAATTCAAAGATTGGCAAATGGCGAGACGGATGTGTTTGAACCGACGGTTGATGAACAGATCGGATTCCTGTCCAATCATTTCTCACTCATGGCCCGGCAGTATGATAACTTCGCGTGCCTGATGTTTCGCAAGTTTGCGGCGTGGTACGGATCACGCCTTGGCATCCCGGAAGACCTTGAAGACCGCCTGAGGCGATTCGAATCGTTTGCCGAATTTGACGAAATCCTCAACCAGTTCCGCTTACGCCACGGCGAACGAAAGTGTTCAGTACCGACGGCTCTTGTCAAGACACCCAACGGCCCGGTTGAGCATTGGTAGGGGGCTTTAAAAACAATGGCCCACTGAGTTGTTGGGAATCTGCCCTGCAATTATGAGCGAGAATGCCACCTGGGATCCAGTATCAGACTTCCGTTGTATGTCTATGCGACCTCACCATTCTGGAATCTGACAGCCCGACAGGAGGTGTTGTTTTCCAGCCACGAAAAGGCGCAAGAGACACAAAAACTCGTAACCGTTCACGACTGAGAACGAAACCTGTGCCAGCAACCACAGATGAACACAAATTGACACAGATAGAAATCAACAATCCATCTGTGTTCATCCGCGTCCATCTGTGGTTGATACTGTCATTCCCGAAATGTCGTGAACGGTTACCAAAAATTCACTCATTTCATGGATCGTGTTTTGCCTTCTTTATGCTTTTTGGGTTGTTTCGTGGCTGGAAAAAACGTCCCGATTGCGCGCGTAGGCAAATGAAATCCAGATGCTTCAATCCCAGTGAATATGCGGGCCAGTGATTCAAAGAAGCGACGCGGGATCTTCACTTATTGATGCGTGCTGAAGGACGTTGTGCCTTCCACAATTGTTTGCCAGGAATCGATTGGAATAGACGGCAAAGTTTGTTCGCAGCCTGACGGCCATTTGATTGTGACCGTGACGGGCTGCGTCTGGCGACCGAGTCCGAACAGCAGGGAATTTTCATTGCACGCCTGGTAGCCGTCGCCAGCGGTCAATTGGCTATAAAGGTCGCCGTTTGCCGTAGTCACACGAATTTCGGCACCAACAGGATGCCTCGGCGATTGAACGCCTGTCAGGCGGAGTGCGAGATAGTGGCCGGTATCTGGCGTTCGATTGGTTGCTAACAGTGCGACCAGTCCCAGTCCCAAACCATCTTTAGCCTGAATCCCGACACTTTCGGTGATGTCGGCAAAGCCACCCTCACCATCGCCGGCAAACAATCGATCCTGCTCTGCAATAAGATTT
>JAYUVA010000014.1:0-7453 GCA_043754375.1 Candidatus Kuenenia sp.
TGCGACATCATACAACTCCCACGGCTGATCCTTTGCGGCGACCGCCTTCCACTGGCCCATGCGAATCGCGCGGTTACCTTCGTGCAGCCACCAGACAGAGTCGTGCAGCATTGGATCGTCCTTCGAGAACGAACCTGCCAGACTGCGACCGGGCGATGGAGGCCCCGGAATCCCTTCAATCACTGCGGGGCGTTCGACGCCTGCGATTTCAAGCACGGTCGGCACGACATCGATGACATGCCCTACCGTGTGACGCAGTTCTCCCGGTGTTTTGATTCCCACAGGCCAATGCGCGATCAGCGGCGTCGAAATGCCCCCCTCGTGAACCCATGTCTTGTGCCGACGGAAGGGTGTATTGCTGACAGTGGACCAGCCCGGTCCGAGACACAAGTGCGTCTTTGCAGATCCTGGCGCAGCCTCCGAATCATGGCCGTCGCCCCGCACCATCATCTCGGCAGATGCACCGTTATCGGACAGAAACAGAATAAGTGTATTTTCAAACGCATGCATCGCGTGAAGTTGTGCGAGAATTCTGCCGATTTCGCGATCCATCCGATCGATCATCGCCGCATGAATCGCCATCTTGGTTGCCTGGAATGCGTGCTGGGCATCATTCAGATCGTCCCACGGCACCGGCAAAGCGACTTCCGCTGGACCAAATTGGCGAACCTGTTCCGGCAAGGCATACGGCGGTCCCAGAGTACGTTCGGTGTCGCTCATGCGTCCTGTAACGACTCCTCGGGCGACCATGCGATCAAACCGCGCCTGTCGCACTTTTTCCCAGCCGTCCCTGTAGCGATCTGCGTAACGTGCGATGTCTTCGGGCAGGGCCTGTAATGGAAAGTGAGGTGCGGTGAAAGCAACATATTGAAAGAACGGCTGTTCGACCCCAGCGTCCGCATGTGCTTTCAGGCAGCGAATCGCATGATCGGCAATCGCCACCGTGGAGTAATAGCCATCGTCGTCCTTAACCTCCGGCAAAGGCTTTCCGTCTTCCAGTTGCCGCGCAGGGCGAAAAAATCGTCCCTGATCCTGCAGCTCATAACTGCGATCAAAACCACCGGCGGCCGGTGTCCCGTCAATATGCCACTTGCCCGAATAGTAGCACTGATAGCCCACAGGTTTGAGCAGTTTCGGCAGCAACGGAGCCCAGACTGGCCTGACTGATTTCGGTCCGGAACCTCCGGCAACCGTCGGCAGCGCGTCCCGGCCCACCTGCTGCGGATAGTAGCCCGTCAGCAGCGCGGCGCGGGTGGGCCAGCACCGCGCGGTGTTGTAGAACTGCGTGTACTGCAGGCCGTGCTGAGCGAGCTGATCCAGATGCGGCGTCGCAATTTCACTGCCGTAGCAGCCCAGGTCAGAATAGCCGAGATCATCGGCCAGAATCACCATGACATTCGGTCTGGCCGACGGAGCCACACAGAACGCGGCTCCTGAAGGTGGCGCGTTGTCAGATCCGAAATTTTTTGTTGGGTGGCCAGGGCTGGACTGAGCAAAGCAAGGGAATCCCCAGGGTTTCGAGCTAGCGCTCTCCAACCCCGGCCACCCCTGCACGAAACCATGACAAGCCACCAGCTGCAACAGTCCAAGCGCCAGGCATGTTACGAAAAGTCTCATCCTTCATACTCAGAGAGAAAGCCCATGAATTCGCGGCGGTGTTCTTCTTCGTCACCCAGTGCTGTGATGCACAGATCCTGTGTCACATAGTCAAAGCCATCGCACAGTTGAATAATTTTCGAATACTGAGCGATCGCGGCGTCTTCGGCGATAATGACGCCCTTGATGATGGCAACCACGTCTGTCGTTTTCTTCGGAGGCTGCAGGCTGTCCTGCCGTGCCACAAACGACGCGCTGCCGGGAACGATTCCGCCCACCGTCTTGATGCGTTTCGCCAGCAACTGAGCATGCATCATTTCCGCCGCGATATCCGCCTGCAGCGACGACTTGATTTCTTCCGCCCGAACGCCGTCCAGATTGATTGAGCACGCGATGTAATTCATCACGGTTTCCATCTCCATCCAGTACGCGACGCAAAGTTCGGAGATGATGGTGTTTCGTTTTTCCTGGTCAGACATAACTTTCACTTTCACTTTCACTTTCGATTTCTGATTTTGAATTACATTCTACGCCGTCATGACTGAGGCAATTAGCGAGCGGCATGCGTCAGCTTGCCGGTACAAAAACGAGGTACCGGACGGCTCACGCCGCTCCGCTCACCGGACTCATTTCCGGTCGCGGGGAATAACAGCCAGAGCATTATAGGCATCATCATCCTTAAACCACCGAGCTTGGCGCATAAAAAAAGGCCGATCGGATTGAATTGAATCCGATGGCCTTTTTCAAGGAGCGAGGTTTCTCAGGCACTCGCTCAAATACAGGGGCTCGTTTCTCAGGCGAGCCATCGTCTCTCTCTGTACTGCGTTCTCAGGGCAGTACGCTGCGTTCTCAAGGCAGCTGTCGGGCTCAAGGATCTCACTCCGAGCCCGGTCTCTCTCTCGACAAATCAGTTAAGCAACGTCCGTGCCAGTCGAATATCGAAGACTGACGGAAACCGACTCCTTCTTGTTGCGGAAATCACCGGAACGCCTGAATTTTATGGCATCTACGGCATGTTCATAATTTTTGAGCCGCATTCCGAACGTGTTCAAGCGCCCATGATTCGTCGGACGGTTTTGAATTTCTTACAATGGTCTCTCGTTGCAATGTTTACAAAATTGCAATTTTTCAATTCTGTTTTTGCCAGGATCGCTGCCCGTGTCCGAAGCTCTGCTGTCTCATCCATTTACGCCACATGATTTCTGGATGAAGAAAGCGCTGGATCAGGCCGTACTGGCGTTTGATCAGGGAGAAGTTCCGGTCGGTGCGATTATTGTGCATCAGGAGAAAATTATCGCCGAAGCCTGCAACCAGCGCGAGCTGCTCAACGATCCGACGGCCCATGCGGAAATGATCGCCATCACGCAGGCCGCAGAAGTGCTGCAGTCATGGAGATTGCTGGATTGCACGCTGTATGTCACGCTGGAACCATGTCCGATGTGTGCCGGGGCGATCGTACAGGCCAGAATTCCGCGCGTGGTTTATGGGGCGACCGATCCCAAAGCGGGTGCCTGTCATACGCTCTTCAGCCTGACATCCGACATTCGACTGAATCATCAGGCGGCGGTGTTGGGCGGCGTCATGCAGGAGGACTGTCGCGCAATTCTTCAGGAATTTTTTCGGCAACAGCGTGCACTTGGGAAGAAATAGTTGTTCGTCTCTGCCGCTGCACGAATCCTGCAGCCGACGCAACTGTGGCGATACACGCAGGACATGCCGATGGCCATGCTGATCGGCGAAAACTGCCGATCCATGGCAGTGTTTTCCAACAATTCGTGCGATGCAGTGCAGAGCTCTCGAAGAATTGCAATCAAAACTTTAAGAGGTCTTGACCCAAATTTTGAGTTGGGATAAATCTCCCCCCGCACGCAACGGGTTTCCCGGCAGATTCAGCCAAACTGTTGCGGCTCCTTTCCAAATCCTGCTGTTCACCTCGCTCTGTTTGTTGATCCGCTTCCTTGCAGAAAAACAAACAGGCCTCCTGTCTCTCCTCAGTGGTTTCAGACGCACCGCAATTCCACTTCAGCCGCACTGAAGCAAACTGCATTGTGATCCTGACACCCAAACCCGTCTCATCCGCCGGCTCGCAGTTTATTGTCAAACTGTTTGCAGGCTCGTGATCCTTTCTTCAGGGAAGAAGCTCATGCTGTCCAGAAGAATCGCCCTTGGTGCCGCGCTTGGAGCGTTGGCTGTCACATTGCAATGCGGTGTTGCAAGGGCTCAATACTATGGTGCTGGATGCTCCAGTTGTGGAACATCGATGGCCGCACCGATTACTGCTGCCAGTTGCTGCACGCCGATTCAGCCGCTGCAGGCGACTTGCTATCAGACGGTTCCTGTGACGACCTACGCACAGGTCAAACAGACCGTTGAAGTGCCGCGATACGAAACAGCGATGGAAGAACGTGAAGTCACGGTCTACCGTCCGGTGACATCAAGTCGTGAAGTCGAAGTGCCGACCGTTTCCTACCAGAACGTCGTCGAAAATCGCACAGTGAACCGTGATATGGGCCGGTGGGTTACCAATTACCACCCGGTCGCCAAGTGTGCTCCTTGTCAGGTCGATCCTCGACCGGGTGTGATGGGATGGATGAATCGCACGGGCTACTCGATGCGAACTGCCTTCGTGCCGAACTACACGACATCTCGCCAGTATGTGCCAGGCATGATGACATGCAACGTGCCTTCTGTCCGTCAGGTCGCCGTTCAGGGGACACGCCGCGTCACCGTTCAGGAGACTAAAATGGTGGCGGAACGCAAAATGGAAAAAGTGACCGTCCAGAAGCTGGTGATGCGGAAAGAAGAAGTGACCGTGATGCGTCCGCAGACCGCGTATCGCACGGTGCCAATCGGGTCATCAATGGCTTATGGCGGTTATTACGGCGGCTCACAAATGGCCTTTGGCTACCCGATCATCGACAGCACGACCCAGTCGGTTCAGCGACCCACTCCCGATACTGTCGGCGGCGGGCCAGCCCGTACTGCCACCAAGGACAACTTTGAAGAAGACAAGCCATACGACCGCAGCGATGCCACAACTCCTGCGGATGGTGCTTCATACGAAGCCCCTGCCAAGGATGATGAGCCTACCATTTTTCCTCCGTCGGCTCGCCGTGAATCCAGCAAACAGGTTATCCCGACAGCTCACCGTCGCCCGTCTTCAGCGGCTACAGCGGATCAATCCGCCGGCAGTAAGTCATCCGGTTGGCGTGCCACGCGAAAGTCCAGCGAACGAAGTATTTCACAAAGTGACCTGACGAAGCCTTCTATCTCGATGGCCGATTCAGTGCGTGAACGATAGTCGCCATCGCGGCGACGATATGAAACCGAGTGCCGTCTCCCCGGCGGCACTCATTGAATCCTCTCCCCCCCTCTCTCCCCTCCTCCTCTCCTCCTCTCCTCCTCTCCTTTCTGGTTCAAGTTGATGCGTCCCCTCGCGGCACCGGTATCATACCGGTGCCCTTTTTCTTGCGCGGATGATCATGGCAGACCGCATGTCTCTGCCGTACGCGGTTGGCATTGACTCGTTTAACCGCGTGCCCAGCGGGCCGCGCGTGCTGCGTCACGGTGGCTGGATTTCCACGCGTGGGGCGTTGCCCACGCGCGGGGCGTTGCCCACGCGGTTAAACGAATGTGCCAACCATAACCGCGCAAAGTATCTCCTACTGTGGCGGTGGTGGCTGCAATGTTCGTGGTACACCGGGTCCGCCGGGGACGCCTGGCCCACCGGGAATCCCTGGTCCGCCTGGCCCTGGACCCATCGGCATTACTCCCTGAAGGATCGCCGGGTTGTCCTTCAGAATACTCACGAGCTGACCAGGGATCGTAAGAGAAATTGTGGCGACTGATCCGCTGTGCGATGCAGCGAGGCTATTCACCATTTGATCGACTGGTGCCTGCAGCGGCTGGGGCACCATTTGAGCACCGGCCAAAGGATACATCTGTTTGGCCATCACCAGCCCTTGATCGAGCGGTCCCTGAACTTCGACGGCCGCCTCAGGTTCTGTCAGATTCACGACCACTTTCAGATCAAGATTGCTGGCGAAATTCATGGTGATCGCCGCACCGGCGATCTTCCCCCGCACGGCCTGAACAATTTGGTTCACCATCGGAGGTGCCTCGGCCGGAGCGTCCGGAATTGAACCGCTCATGCCGGCCAGCAGCGTGCTGGAAAACGCCAATACAAACGGACTGCCGTTGGAAACGAAGCTGAACTGCTCATTCGTCGCTTCACCGGCACCGTTGGTGATCGCGGTCTGAATCGCTTTTTCCACCCCAAACACATAGGTTCGCGCATCGACTGGGTACAGTGCAACCTGCGGCTGATTCGGTTGCTGACTGTCGATCAGGTAATACGGCTTTCCTTCGAAAGTCGACTCCACACCTTTACTGGAAGCGATGATCGTCGCCAGATCAATGTCCTTATTCGTTCGCAGGACACTGATGGCATTGCCGCCACCGAATACATTTTGCGCCATTGCCGTCGGATCCTGACCACTCGCCGCCAGCACTCCCAATTGCGTCATTCCCGCCATGAAATTACTGACACCGGACGTGACTGATTCAATATCGCCCGCATCGAAGCCTGCCTGAGCCGCCATTTCGCTCATCACTTTTTCAAATTCCGGAGTGCCCTTGATCGGTGCCAAAAAACCACTGGCAAGGACATCCGCGGGTCGAGCGTAAAAGACAAAATCCGCATCCGCTGGCAGGTATGATGTGTCAATCGGAACACCCGCGGCGCGAGACGCTGAAGAACCGGGTCCTGCGGGCTTACCACCCAGAAACGGATTGCTGGACGACGTGGAATCAGGTGCTTCAGCCGTCGGAGGGGCATCGGCTTCTGGCGTCGCCACTGGAATCTCCGCCTTCTTCGGTGCATCCGCAGCTGCCAACAGATCTGCGGCTGGTGTTTTCGGAGCCGTGATTCGATCTTCGGCATCCGACTTTGCCTTGTTCTCGGCCAAAATGGCCTCCGCAGCTTTCTGCTGGCGAACCGCCGCAGCGGCTTGTTCGAGTTCTGCTTCCCGAGCCGCAGCGGCACCAGCTTCTGTCAGGCGTTCTTCCTGCGACATCGAATCCACCCGTCGAATGATGCGATGGGCCGCCTGGCGAGAAACATCGCTGCCGTTGATCTCGACAGTCGTCTGCTCTTCTATCATCTGCCGAATGCCACCCTGCACATCCACGAGTGCCAGATTGACAAGTTGAATATCCTTTGCGGTTTTTTCATGTGACAGACCATCTGCAAACGCGAGTTTTGCATCTTCTGTCTGACCCATTTCCGCCAGCACGACGCCACGCAGATAAAACACCCGAGCCTCTGTACCGCCGTCTTTGATCGCAGCATCAAATTTGGCAAGCGCGGTCACCGAATCTCCGGCCTGACGCGCCTCCATACCCTCTCGAAACAAAGCCTTGTGGGCTTCCGCTTCAGGATCCGGTGTGAATTGCATGCGGGCCGCGGCGCGGTATTTTTCGATCTTCGCCCGAGTTGCACCCTGCACATTTTCGAGCGCTCGATTCACCAGCCTTGTCGATGTCGTTTCTGCTTCGAGTTTGGCGGCGGCTTTCAGATCCTGATCGGAATCGGATCCAAGCTGCTCAGAAATCACCGCGCGGCAATAGTACACGCGAGCATCCCGCGTTCCCGCCTCGATCATCTGCGTCAACTGTTCCTGCGCCCCGTCCAGATCACCGATCCGCCACGACTCCATTGCGGCCGCCATCTGATCGGCGGCAATTGGTTCTGCTGCGAATGCAGACGACAGATTGATGGCCAACGAAAGAATACATCCACTCAACACAACACATGGTCTCATCAGATCACTCCAAGCCATCAGTTACGGGAACACAG
>JAYUVA010000015.1:0-12692 GCA_043754375.1 Candidatus Kuenenia sp.
GGCAGCGCGGATTCCAGGGACGCTGCTGCATGTTGGATCGTCTCGCAAATGGCTGCAGCCAGGTCGTGACTGCGGAGACTGGCCGTTAGTCTTTGACAAAGATCCTCACAATACGTCTGGCCCAACGCCTCCACGACGCTGCGGTCACCGAGCACAACGGCCATGCGTTCATACAGCGACACGAAAATCAGCAGGCCCGATGCTCCCGTGGTGTGGTGAACTCGACGATCGAAGAAGAGTTCCCGCGCCCGGAGATTGACTTCGTCCTGCATTTGCTGCCGAGGCGTGAACAAACGACGGAGAACGTCAAATTTTTGCGCAGTTGCCGTGCCGGTGACGAAACAGGACAGCATGACAATGGCCAACAGCACGACCTGTCCCCACATCGGAATCCCGCCCCAGCTGCCGGCATCCGTGTGTCCGGGAAATGTCAGAAAGACCACTACCGCACCAACGATCGCGCACCACAGACCAACCAGATCTTCTGCGCGGTCGTAGCGGCCGGACACCGTGGCGACCACAGGCACGATCTCACAACAGGTTTTGGATTCCGCAGCCGACACGGCGGATTCAATCCGGGTACGCTGCTCGGCGCTGATGATCTCAGAAGCTTTTCGCATTACAACTGTTCCTTACCACGAACCCGAGGCACCACCACCGCCGGACGAACCACCACCGAATGAGCCGCCACTGAACCCACCACCGCCACCTCGGCTTTGCGCCATGTTGCGCATGATCAGCCAGATGACTGTGAAGACTCCGCCCCAGAGCAACCACGCCCAGCCACTGGCACCTCGGCGATACAAAGACACCGCCGTGAAGATGGCGAGGCCGAAGAAAACCAGGGGCACGATGTACTCAGCAGCGGACCGAGGCCGTGTGGGTAATTCGAGCTTGCGAGCCATCTTGTCGAGTGCATCCACGCCGCTGACGATCCCGGCGGAAAACTTCCCCTGCTTGAATTGCGGGATAATGTACTCATTCATGATCTGTTGGCACGTCTGGTTCTCCGTGCGTCCCCAGCCCGCTCCCAGTTCAATGCGAGCGCCCCGGTCTCCTTTGGAAATCAGCAGCAGGATCCCGGTATTCCAGTCCTGTCCTTCCAGCTTTGCGTGACCGATCTGCCATTGATTGAACAGCAGTGCCGCGAAAGTTTCGATCGGCATATTGGCCCCGCCATGCTGAGCCATCGAATCGATGGTCACCACAATGATGGGCGTGGCTTTGTCGGTGAGCAGTTTGTCGCACACCGCCCGAATATGCGTGATCGAAGGCTCGTCCAGCATTCCTGCCTTGTCGCTGATGAATTCACGGTCACCAGGCGGCTGCAGATCAAATTCCTGGGCTGTCGCTGGCAGCGAGTGCATTGCGACGAGCGTGCTGACCAGCAGAAGACTCAGTCGTCGGACCATCATTGGCAGACCCTTTATTCGAATGTGTTCGCGCGTGCCGCAGGGTCACGGTCCGTCGGTGTGGATAAAATCGCCGGAGAGATGCGGCCGCCAAGGATTGACTGTATGGTAGTGGTACATGTTCCGGTATGACAGCCCCTCGACTGTTTTCGTCACGGAGGGGTTCAGTCGCCGATTTCGGTAGGTCCTGGCTGCCGAGCAGGACTTCGCGGCCACGCCGCGACCAGCGACGAGTGGCGGTCGAAAGGACGGCCACACGGCGACGTGGAGCGGATGTGCGACCCCTGGCGGTTCGCCTTACGGCGAAAGTCCTTTCCGGCAGAAAGGACTTACTTTAACAATCATTCGCGACTGCTCCCGTCACGGAGGGCCAGTAACCATGGTGCGTTTCGCTCCGCTGCACGCACCCTACAGGAATCGCAGAATCACAAACTGGCCGGTCGCGATGTTTCTGTATTGTTTGCCTCAGGCAACTATTCCATTCGTTGAATGACCAGACGATACGGATGCGCGGGACCGCCGTGATCGTGGGCGTCCTGTAGACTGATGAAGTATTTTCCGGCTGCCAGTTCCGCAGTGATGCGAGAATCGGCGTTGCCGTCATGATCATCGTTCACGACCACAATGTTGCCACGATGATCAAACAGAGTCAGCAGGCTGTCCAGACCCGAACCATGACGACGAGCACGGACTTCGATCGTGACGGTCTGCGGATCGGCAATTTCGAACGAGAACACATCCACGTTCTTGTCACCGTGGATCTGTCCATCGACCGTCTGGGGGATCTGAATCGTCTGAGCCTGCCGAAAACCATCATTCGGTTCACTGTCATCGACCAGCGGATGGACGCTGCCGAGCAGTAGCTTATGAGGTGGACTTTCACCCGTGGGTGAGACCACAGTCAGAGTTGCGTCGCCAGGCTCGACACCTTCAACCAGCGTCACTTCCAGATCCATCTGCGTATCGCCGATCTGCTTCGCATCCTGCCCATTTGGAACAGCGACGCTGGCGGCAGTCAGAACTTTGAACGATATCTGCGGGCTGGAAGACCTTACTTCTGTCGCGGAATCCAATGCCCAGCCACGGATGATCATTTTCGTCGCCGGACTCACAGGCACTGCCAGTGGGACGCACATTGCCACTCGCGGCGGTTCAGTTTTCTTTTCGGCCGCGTCCTGACCGCGCATCCCACCGCCAGACAGCAGGCTGATCGTCGCCAGCAGGCAACATGCCCGACGATTCCGCGACAGCAAACGGTCCTGAGATTCCTTCTTCCAGACAACTGTGCTTTTTGCTCGCATCATTTTGGCCGTCGAACTTTGGGATTTCGAGATTCGGATTTCGGATTTGCGGCTTCGCCGCGCTAGGCATACAGTTCCTCAAGCAGTCGACCGTCGTCCAGAATTTCAACCGGCCGACCGTCCGGCGTGCGGAGTTGCCTGCGAGGATCGATCCCCAGCGAATCGAGGACGGTAAACGCGACGTCGGCAGGATGAACCGGATTCTCCGTAACCTGCCCGCCGTCCTTGTCTGTGGCACCAATCACGCGGCCCGGGACAACTCCTGCCCCGGCGAACAGCAGCGAAGCGGCAGGTGCCCAGTGATCGCGGCCGACATCCTTGTTGATCTTCGGAGTCCGACCAAATTCACCCATGGCCAGGACCAGCGTGTCGTGCAACAAGCCGCGTCCATGCATGTCGTCGATCAGGGCAGAAAAGCCCCGATCAAAATCCGGCAGCATACGATCCAGTCCATCCCAGATCTTTGCATGATGATCCCATCCGCCGCTGTTGACGGTCACAAACGTGACACCTCGCTCGACGAGCCTCCGCGCGAGCAGACAGCTTTGACCAAACGTCGTGCGACCGTAGCGATTCCGCAGTTTGTCGTCTTCCTTATCGATCGCGAACGCATCTCGCGCTTCGCCGGACAGGACCATTTCTGTCGCACGTTGCTGAAACTGATCGAATGCCTTGATCTGATCATTTCCTTCGACCCGTTCCGCCAGGCCGTCCACTGTCTTCAGCAACGATTGTCGTCGCTGGGCTCGAAGTTCCGTCAATGGTTCTGCCTGCGACACATCTCGCACGCGGTAGCCTTCCTGATTCGGGTCGCCGACTTTGAACGATTCATAGCGACCGCCGAGGAAAGCACTCTTGCCGAGTTCCCACGTGAAGGACGGGTTCTTTGGGATGGCAGCATAGGGCGGCAGCGTGCCGGGGAATCCGCTTTCGTGAGCCGCGACAGCTCCCATCGCAGGCCAGTCACCGAACGCAGAACCAAATCGTCCCGACATCACCCAGTTCGTCGCTGTTTCGTGGTGGTCATTGTTGTGGCTGCCGCTGCGCACCAGACAAACCTTGTCCATCGTCTGAGCCATCATCGGAAGCAGTTGGCCGACAGCTAAACCGGTGACATTGGTGGAGATTGTGTGATACTTGCCGCGGATTTCTTCACTCGCATCCGGCTTCGGATCGAAGCTGTCGTGATGTGACAGGCCACCACCCAGATAGACCAGAATCACGGATTTCGCACGGTGGCTGCGCGGCTCGGCAGCTTCGGCCTGCGCACGCAGCAATGTCGGAAGACTCAAGCCCATTGCCGACAGACCACCAACCCGCAGGAAGTTCCGACGATTCTCATTCAAGTGCAGATCAAACATTCGTCACCTGTGTTCAACGATTAAACGTGAACTCCTTGGAATTCAACAGAGCCCAGAAAACGTCGAGCAACACTTCCTGCCGATCCCCAGACTTTAACAACTCGATCACAGAAGCGCGTTGTTCGTCGCGCGGCAGACGACCGATCGTGCTCAGAAACAGCCAGTCGATCACCGCGTTGTCATCAGACTCCGCAGCGCAGATTTTCGCAAGTTCGCCCTCAGGTGATTTCATCTTGCGATACAGCTCATCGCTGTTCTGCAGGTGCAGCAACTGCGGCAGTGTCACATCCGCCTTTCGTTCGCAGGCGCAGGCGGTCGTGCGTTCGGATCTGCCGAACAACGCCAGAAAATACGAATCGACGCCGGGGTCCGGCACCTGTATCGCCCGAACTCCGAGCGGATAGCCGGCAAACTGTTCCGGGACTCCCGTGGCCTGGCAGATCGCATCAAGCAACACTTCGGCGGGCAGCCGACGGGCATAGTAGTGCGAAAAGAATTGGGTGTCGCGGAAATTGGATTCGTGCGAATCGGCCGCCAACTGGTAAGTGCGTGAGTTCATGATCAATCTCATGACGTGCCGCAAGTCGTAGCCGCTGGAGACAAATTCCTGGTTCAGCGCATTCCACAGCGGTCGATTCGACGGCGGATTGGTCGCGCGCAAATCATCCACAGGCTCGACAAGACCGACACTTAGAAAATGCTTCCAGAGCCGGTTCACCATGGCTCCTGAGAACTGTTCATTGCGTGGATTCGTGAGCCAGTTGGCCAAAGTCTGCCGTGGGTCGTCACCCGGCGGAATGGCGTTCCGGGATCGATCCAGCGGCTGCGGGGAGAGTCGTTGTCCGGTACGCGGTTGTGACACATCAACGGGACTCTTCCGAGTTTGGTCGATCTGCTTCTCCAGTTCGGCGACCCATTTTTCCGCTTCAGCGACTTTCTGGACATCCCCATTCTGCTGCTGCAGAGTCTGAAGTTCGACACGCTTGTTCTGCAATTCACGCTGCAGGTTGAGCAGATGCCGAGTGCCCACGATCAGTTCTGTGCCGCCGTCTTCCGGCTTCTTCCGATCCAGAGTCACTCGGGAAAAGAAGCTGACGAAGTGGTAGTAGTCGTCCTGCGTGTATTTCTCCAGCGGGTGGTTATGACAGCGGGCACAGCCAATCCGAGTGCCGAGAAATGCCTGTGCCACCGAATCGGCGACTTCGGACTGATCCGCATCTTTCTCACCGACTGTCACAATGTAGAAGCCGACCGCAGGTTCCTGATCGCACGACCCTTTTGCCATCAGGACAGTCGTTGCAATGTCGCGCCAACTTGCGCCAGCAGCAAGCTGGCTTCGCAGCCACTGGTGCATCGCACGCACGCCCTTCGCACCGCGGACATCGTGATCGCGTTCTTTGCGATTTTGCAGGATATCGCCCAGTTGCAGAGCCCAGAAATCCACGAACTCAGGTCGCTCGAACAGATGTTCGATCAACCGCGTCCGTTTGTTTGAGTCCGTGTCAGCCAGAAAGTCCCGAACCTCGGCAGCCGTCGGCAGCGTGCCGATCGCATCCAGCGACGCGCGACGCATAAAGGTCGCGTCATCACACAGTGGCGATGGTTCAATCCGCAGCGCCGCCAGCTTATTGAACACGTGCTCGTCGATGATATTGTTTCTTTCCAAATACGATCGTGGATCAACCGGTTCCGCATACGGCGTTGTCACCGTCGCGATCTCAACCTGATCCTTAAACGAAGCTCGAACAACAGATTCCCCGTTTCGCAGCGCTTGCACCAGCCCCGACGGTGCCACGTCAAGGACACCTGAGTCGCTCGACGCAAACTGTGTCAGCCATGTGACATCCCTGCGCTGGCCGTCTGAGTAAACTGCCGTTACTGTCAGTTGATTTGATTCACCAGCGGCCAGCGTGGAGCTTGAGGGAGACACATCAATCCGTTGCAACGTTGCTTCATCCGTTCGCGGGCCTGGCGCGCCTGCCGCGATCCAGTCGGTCAGGATTTGTGCGGCCTTTCCGCCCGATTCCAGTCGCTGACCGCCACCATGCGGGATCAGGTTAGCCGCTTTGCGAACCAACAGGCTCGCTTCCGGCGATGCCGCATTAATCCGTCGCCCCAGCGCTTCGCGTGTGATCGTGGCATGATCCAGTTCCGGTGCGTACCCGCGGAGCGACAATCGAAAGCCATTTTGCCCCGCCAGTTTTCCATGACAGCCACCGGCATTGCAGCCAAAGCGTGTCAGCACGGGGACAACATCATTGTTAAACGACACCGGTTCCGCAGCATCCGCACGTGTCGCCTTGCCGATGCAGGCGAAACACAGTAACACGGCGATCTGACTCAGACTGGACGTCATACATTCTTGCCTGCGTATTCTTATGGCCGGTACGTCGTGACACTAAATGCGATTCAATAGCTCGCTCTTTTTGGCGGCGAATTCTTCTTTGGTAATGTAACCCTTTTCCATCAACCCGCCGAGACGTTCAAGCGTGGCAATGATGTCTTCGCCGCTTTTCTGATTCAATGGCAGTTCCGCCGCTGCGCAGGACGGTGTCGGTTGAGCATCAAAAGAAGCTTGAACTGCTGGCGGCGAATCCCTGATGGGCGTCGGAGCGGCTGCGGACTGAATCGGTGCGGGCGGAATCATCACTCCGTCACGCGAGACCACCGGCAGCGTTGACAGGTTGACGGTTCCGTATTGGCTGGTGAACGTGATCGACTGCCCGCCGCCTTGTTGTTGGCCGAAACCGCCAATCTGGTGATCCAGCGTGTCGTAGACCCACGGTTGGCCACCGGTCGTCACTGCCAATCGGTGATTGTTGGCAAAGTATGCGTAACGGACCGTATTCTGCGAACCGATCGCACTGGGTGTTCCCAGTTCTCGTGGCCACCAGTTTGCCGACGGGTCGGGAACAAACAGACTGTTGCAAGACCCGATCTGACCGGCTGCCAGCGACTGGGCATGCATTCCGTTCTGACTCTGCGATTGAAACGATCCACTGAACGGCGTTGTCTGATGACTGGCCAGCGCATGCGAGATGTCGCTGCACAGGTTATTGACAAGGCATTTGAGATGATTGTTGAACAGGTCGCTGACCATCGTCATGCCACCGCTCATCCACTGTCCCGAACCACCGAATTCCGGATGGCTGAACTGGGCCATCGACCCGTTGCCGTTCTGCACAGCAATCAGCATGTGGGTGACCGCATCGTTCGAGACGCCGTGACGCTGGGAAAGATTCTGAACGAGCTGAATACCTGACGGAGAGAGATTGGGCACGATGAAAGGTTGTCCTGAGAGTCGTCAATGAAGATCGATTTTGCCGTGTCAGGCTGATTTGCCCACAGCGCGAATTATCCGGCTGCCATTCGCCTGAAAGAAGCGGCATCACAACGCATTCCCAAAGTTCCTGCAACAATCGTTGCTTTTGCGGACCTATCGGCACACTGCACTGATTCCAAATTCCAATTCGTTCACCTTCGTTGGCCCCGCAGAAGGTCCGTTACTGCGCACCTCAGCCGATTCCGGCTGTACCACACCACGGCAATTTCTGAAGTTTCATGACCTGAGCCAGGTACTGCGCCTAGCCACCAGTAGCGCCGATCCGTATTCTGTTCATCATGAACACATCAGCCAAAATGCCATCATCCGGTTATCGGTACATCGCCAGCGTCCTTGGCGTTCGCAGCGGTCACGCCATCGTCGAAGGGACTCGAATCGGCGTGCACGACGTAATCTCGCTTCTGCAGACGGGTGAGTGCGTCGAAACTGTGGTGGCGAACTGCTTTCCCACACTCACTCGCGCCCAGGTTTACGAATGTCTCGCCTACTATGAGGATCATCGCGGAGAAATTGATCTGCTCGTTTCACGTCAGATGCAGACGGACGAATGATTTTCTTCTTCGACCATGATGTCCCCGAAGTTTCCTTTGGCGTCGAGTCACGGAAGCAGGGAATCACCATTGGAAAATGCTCGTATGCTCGCTAGAATCACGGCAGTGCTCATCACGCGATGAAATCGACTGACAAGGGAGTGCAGGATGGCACACAATTCATCAATCGAATGGACCGAGGCCACTTGGAACCCGGTGACTGGATGCACGAAGATCAGCCCCGGCTGCAAGTTTTGTTACGCCGAGCGAATGGCGTTGCGTCTCAAGGCGATGCGGCAGCCGCGCTACCGAGATGGATTTAAGGTCACGCTTCAGGATGATCTCGTTGAGTTACCGCTCCGGTGGCGAGAGCCACGGATGATCTTCGTCAATTCGATGAGCGACATGTTTCATCGCGACATCCCTGTTGAGTTCATCCAGCGGTGTTTTGAGACAATGCGCATCGCGAATCAACACACCTTTCAAATTCTGACCAAGCGTCCAGAGCGAGTGGTTGAACTGGCTTCTGATTTGCCGTGGCCATCCAATATCTGGATGGGAACCAGTGTCGAGAGTGCCGACTACACCGACCGCATCCACGAGCTGCAGAAGGTCCCTGCCAAGGTTCGATTTCTTTCGGTCGAACCATTGCTCGGCCCGATTCCGCAGCTTCCGGTGCGCGGGATCGGATGGGTAATTGTTGGCGGTGAGTCTGGCCCGGGGGCGCGAGCAATGGAGGCCGACTGGGTTCGCCATATTCGTGACCGCTGCATCCGGTACAGCGTGCCGTTCTTCTTCAAACAATGGGGCGGCGTTCAGAAGTCGCGCACAGGGCGAATTCTCGACGGACGAACATGGGATGAATTTCCGCGTCAATCTGTAAATGAGAAAGTCACAGGTGAAAAAAAAAGATCGCTGGCCGGAGCTTTGTAAGCTTGTCGAGGAAGACGATGGGTTGCCGACTCGCGAATCGGGAACATGGGCTGAAGAGAAGTTGTACTTCTGGAATCGCTACATTGACATTACCACATCATCAATGGTTGGTCATCCCGGCTGGCCAGAGGGATTGGTCTATCTGGACTTGTTCGCTGGGCCGGGTGTTTGCACGATTCGTAAATCAAACCGTCGAGTCCCGGGTTCTCCGTTAATTGCGGCGAATGCACCGAAGCAATTTCGGAAAATATTGCTTTGCGAACTCGATCCGAAAAACGCGCAGGCGTGCGAAGGTCGGCTGAAGAACAGCCCAGCAAGAGACCGCTACAAGTTGTTTTGCGGTGACTGCAACGAGAAGATCTCTCAAATCGTCAAGGAGATTCCGCGCGGAGCGTTGACGCTCGCATTTCTTGACCCAACAGGGCTGCACGCCAGGATTGATACGATCAAAACGCTCGCAGAGACTGGGCGCGTCGATCTGCTGATCCTCTTCCCTGATGCCGTTGATGTCATCCGTAACGTCGAATCGTACATTCCAAAACTAGATTCAAATCTTGACCAAGTCCTCGGAACTGACTCAAACTGGCGAGAAAAATGGAACGCGATTGGAGGAGCTGAAGGCAGCAAAGCTCGACAGCTCTTCGCGACACTTTACATGCAACAACTGCAGAAGCACGCGAAGTATACCGTTTTCGGGGATGAAGTGATCAGGGGTACGAAAGGTCCATTGTACCGCCTGGTGTTTGCTTCAAAGCATGAAAGAGGTCTCGAGTTCTGGGATAAGATTACGAAGAAGGAGCTTGGTGGCCAGGGTCGCTTCAATTTCGAGTGAGATTGCGTGCGATCGTGCCGGTGGTTGCCTGTGATTCACGGCAGATGCCGATCGGTCGATTGTCCCACGGTCGCTTGTTCCGTGCGTACCATCCAACCTGTGATTCAGGACGTCCCCTTTCCGCGACTCGGCGAAGTCCTCACTTCTACATGCTCACCAAAGATCGACGAAATGCTGAATGAAGTGATGAGATGGATTCATCTACGGTAAATAGTTATTGGTATTTGCGTCGTTTGAATGCCGCGATGTCCTCGGCAGTGAGTCGAAATATTTCTTTGGCGGCTACACGGCGGTCTTTGAAGCGTTTATGCCAATATTCTTCGATGCCTTTTGGGTCATCTGTCTCAATTTTCCAAACGACCCGAACGTCGCTGGGAGACATCATATCGATTTGCGCCTCGCGACGCGCCACGTTGTCGGTGAATCCGATTTTGAAGTCTTTGCCGTGCGCCCCATATCGCATCAAATAGACGTATCCATTGACGACCTTTCGGGGATGCTTCGGGACACCCTCGAGGTTTGCGGGTGTTGAGATCGCGGATTCCAGTATCTCCGCAACGTCATTAAATGACTCTTGTGAACGGCACCAATTGAGCAAGGCGATTTCCAACGGTTCTTGTTTCGCTCTCCGCGAGCAGGAGGCTTCACCTGGGAAAAACGAGTTCTGGCGTCGTTCAACTTGGCGCTCCCGTCGTTTTGGGAACCTAGCCAATTGTCGTGTCAATTTTGCCAATGGCTCAAACATTTGGTCGTCTGAGTATGCCTGCTGAAACGTGTTTCTCTGATAACCAGCCGCTTCAACCGCAGTCCCATACCCTGGAAACCCAGCCCGCAACAGCGCCGCTTCAGTAAGGCCAGTCTGAGTATAGAATGTCTTCTCTCCAAGTGGCTTTCCACCATTTCCTGTTGCCGTGTGCTGTACCATGGCTATGACATTTTCACGATCCATTGATGATCCCTGCAAAGATTGGGAACTCAATTCGAAAGCAACAGTTCGTGTTGCACCCGAGGGAGGTATTCGTGACCAATTCTAGTGTGGAATAGGAGCAACATCCATGATCTAAGAGCGGTCACTGCGAGCCGGGTATTGGTAATCCCACAGAATCATGCATTGGCTGGAGGTTATCCAGCCCCCGTTGCAGTTGCTCCGCTTCCCCAACTCGCCCGGATTGTTTGAGGGCGGTGATGGCTTCTTTGGTGCAGGCGACGGTGGTTGGTGGGTCGAGTGGCGAGACGAGGGGCATCCAGAGCAGGCTGGTGCTGGCGTTGTCGTAGTCATGGACCGCGAGAAGGGCGCGACCGATGACGAATTCCGGGCCGGAGCGCTGCCGCTTGTCGAAGTCGTGGACTCGCTGCATCCAGAGAGCCGTTTCGGACGCGCGGATGGCTTCCGGATGCAGCAGACGGAGTCGCCATAGCTGCGCTTCTGCCAGTTGCTGAAGTGCGGCGCGGGGGCCGGTTTTTAACGTCTGCAAAACTCCTGCTGCGGCGCTTTCGTGCGCTGGATCCTGCAACAAGGCCGACGCGGCAACGAGCTGTTTGACCAATGAAGGCGATTTCAGATCTTCCGGCTTGACGCTGACACGATGTTCCGGCGGCAAGCGTTCGTCCCAGACCAGTGGCAGCGTGTTGAGATGCCGTGTGTTGGGATCCTGTTCGTAAATCTTTTCAACGACTTCCGTACACTCATCAAACTTGCTGGCGGCCCGCAGCGCTTCTGCCAGTGATGCCCGGATTTCTCGCACGACCCATTCGCGAGGTTCCGTCGTCTCCGCGATTCTCAACGAAGCAATGGCCAGCAACCATTCGCGATTCTGCATCTGTCGGAGTCCTTCATCGAAGGATGCCGATTTGCCGAACTGAATGGATTCGATGTCACGGAGTTTGAAGACTTCGACTGCGTTGCCGCCGCGGCGGAAAACTACCGAATGGCCGGCCAGATCTTCAATGACGCCGGGGATGACCTTTTTCCGCTGTGAATCGCCGTCACGCATCACGATCTGATCCGTCGTCGTCAACGGCAAAACCAACGGCGGTTCCTGGGCAGATGACACGGACGACAGGATGAGCAGCGCGGCCATGCAGATGTACGTCAATGGCATTCCGTTCATCGGATAATGGCTTTCCGAACGGCATCCCGAAACCTGAATGGAATGTATTCGCGCGTCTGGAACTCACGCATGTACTGCTGATACTCCGGCGACGAAGGCTGACTTTCGTCCGGAGCAATCGGATACCGCGACATGGCCTTGAATGGATACGGTTCGGATGACTGACCGTATACAGTATTCAGATCCGCGTCTTTATCCCAGCCCACATTGTACAGCACAAAGTCGCGTTTCCAGCCTGCAGGAGTTTGCGCTGCCGGGACAGCAAACGAGACCGTCAGTTCATCACCCGGTCCCATCACGACCATGCGATCATCCTGTGATTCGAGCAACGTTGCTGCGGTGCCATAGCGGGTGAAACGCCCCATCATTTCGTTCCAGCGTGGTCCAGTCGTAACAGAATCGTAGTCATAACCTTCTGGCGCGTGTCCGTTACGGAACAATGCATTGTCGGCATACACGCGGCTGGAGAAGCCACGAAAATGCAGATCCGCAGACTGAAGTTCACATGCCTGGGACACCGTCTCGGCATCAGATTCGTTGACTGTGAAAAACGCCTGATCCCAGTAGAGTTCCATTCCCGATCGAATGCGGACGCGATAATCGTCGGTCAGAAATGCGTCAGAGACATCGATCACCATGGCCTTGGTCTTGCCGCTGGGAAATCCGATAAACGGCCGCACTGTTTGCCAGTTGCCGTCTGCGTTGATGACCTCCAGCGACGGCGGTGCTGGTGGATCAATCGTCGGATTCTGCAGGATCGCCTGGTTCAGCGATGTATCCGTCGGAAACACCCAGCCCATCAGAAATAAACGGACATTGGTTGGCTTTGACCCAGCATCGTCACTTAGTTTTCCGAGATCAAATTCCAT
>JAYUVA010000016.1:0-5097 GCA_043754375.1 Candidatus Kuenenia sp.
TCTCCGAACACGGCGACCCGCTGTTCGCCGGACCTTGTCGCTGCACCACTGAAACTACCGTCCGCTGCAGACAGATCCTGCGATTCCCATTTTGATTCACGGAAATCGTTGGATTCGGATCGAGCAACCCACATGCGCACGACCTGGGGATCACCGGAAGGCGTCATGGTCAGGCCGACTTCGGAATCGGACACTTGCGGTTTCCAGTTGAACTCTGGAAGTGCTGTTCCTGCGGCAGCGTGACGGAAGAAGACGGCAATTGTCTTCAGAGCATTTTCTTTGCCGGCGTCCAGGCCGTGTCCCCCGTTTGGAGCACGATGGATATGCTTCTGGCCGACAAGATCATCCCAGTACAGGTTCATCGCATCCACCGACCAGTAACGATCGTTGGCACCCACGACGAGAAGTTTTGGCATCGTCAACTGAGCGCGATATGTATACGGGTCCATCATTTTCCAGAGTTCGGCCTCGCGGCCATCTCGCGGGATGCCGTCGTCGTTCACCAGCCCCTTGCTCGTGTAGTCCGCAATCTGTTCGCTGTAAAAGCCCCAGGTTTTCTTCTGGTGTGTCATCTGCTTCGGAAAGTTGAGCGTGTCGATCACGATCGGCGCGGTTGCGATGATGCGTTTGTCAACAACGGATGTCAGCCAGCTTGTCCAGCCGCGTTTTGATGCACCTGTGATGACAAACCCCTTGACGGGCTGTTTGAACTGCTGTTCCGAGAACTGTTCCAGGGCGTCCATCGCTTTGACGGCGCTCTTGGCCATGGGAAACAGCAGCGGCCATGTGGCGTCACCGGATTCCAGATATTTGAGCCATGTTTCGGTGATCAGATCGTCTTCTTTCCTGCCGTCCATCAGCGGCTGATTGGGGACCTGATGCAGCGTGGCGATTCGGGCTCCGCAAAAGTTCGCCAACGCGATCCCCATGGCCATGTCTTTAATCTGCGGCGTCTTGCCCACACTGTCCATGCCTCCGCCGTTGACGAAGATCAGCATGTGGTCCTTGTGAATCAGTTCGGTGGGTTCGTACACAATCAAATTGTGTTTCCACAGAATGCCCTGCCACTTCTGCGACGTCAGTTCCAAACGATGAACCTTGTTGGCCCCGAGATTGATCGTGTCCGCCAGCTTCCATGCGAAGTCGGGTTCCGGCCGATCCATATACTGAAAGATCTCCGTCGGAACTGCCACTGTTGCTTCTGCCAAAGCATCTTCTGCTCCGAAACAAGGCCGACAGAAACAGCAACAGGCGATGAGGTGCAGCAACAGAAACTTTGATGACATAAACTTGGATTTCCGAAGTAGAAAGTGGGGGCAAGCGTCGGGAATATTCGCAGGATGTCGATTGATATAGCCTGAATTCGCGATGAATTCTACTCCGTTGTGAGTGCGACGACACCGAGATCATTTTCTACACCCTCTTTTACAGTCAACTTGATTGTTGACGTTTCCGGATCACTGTATCGTCCGTTCAGCTTGTCCTCGCCACTGTATGAGCGAGAAATCACGTTGAACTCCTGCCAGGTGAACGTCAATGTGTATTCACCGGTTGGCAGTCCATCGCCGGACTCATAAGTTGAAATCGAAAATTTGCCAGCGGCATCAGTTTCCGTTGAGGACACTGTTGGATGCGTAGTATCAGGGCCTGCGGCTGGATGACACTGTACCTGAATTCCAGAACCTGGCGGCAGTCCGTCAACTGTCACCGTCCCCTTCGCAGGAACGGTGGCTTTACGAAATGGCGGCTCTTCACCGCAGCCGAGACTCAAAACCAAAATCATCAACAGCGGAAAAAAATTTCGAACTGACATAAAATCCCTACTTCCAGGTAATATCACGAAATGAACGGTCCGAAATCAACTTACAAAGAAAAATGCCCGCCACTAATGCGACGGGCATTCTATATTCTCTGACGGAAATCATCCGATTAGTATTCTCCGACAATCTCGCCTTTCCCCATCGTCACGAGCGATGCGAACGTGACCTGGGCCACGTTTTCACTTACGAATCTGACGGCACCGTCTGCCATGGCAAACTGGCAACCACCTGTATGAAAACTATGGAAGCCGTTGCCGCGAATATTGGTGCACATGGCACAAGGCCCACCATTTCCGGTCCCATCATAAAGTGACCCCTGCAGCCAATGTTCGAAGACCAGAGCATCTGACCAGGAGCCTCCATTTGTCGCCCCAAGAATCGCCGGCAGATTTGCGACTTTCGACTTGTAGTACAGCTTCACACCGCCCGTGCGTTCGCCAAACAGAAATGTGTTCGAAGTGCCGTCGGTAATATCTCTCATGGCACTTCGGCTACCCGACACTCCTGCCTGTCGAAAGACACCGTTGCGGTCGCCACCCTGATTGAAGTTGTATGCAATATCTCCGAAAGCGGCACGTATACCCGTCGTTCCGCCGTAGTCCGTTCTTCCGCCCTTCCATGTGACGGTGACCGAAGGCCAGCCACCAGGAAACGCGCGAGCCGGATAGAAATAGTCGTCGGTCGTATTGCCAACGCTGGAAGCACACAGAAACGCGGGAATGATCGTTGCGGCAAGGGCCACATTCTTTGCCAGAATGACTGGATCATATCCGGTTGGTCCGGCGAACATCGGTACGCTTTGATCGATCGACTGATAAAGATTCGCCTGTTCAATATACGGTAAGATTGAGGTCAGGACATTTCGTGTGACGTGGTTGGGTGGAGCAAAAATGTATCCAGGAGGAAACGTATTTGCTGTGTCATGGTAGTTGTGAACAGCAAGTGCCAATTGTTTCAGATTATTCTTGCACTGCGTCCGACGAGCTGCCTCACGAGCCTGTTGCACGGCGGGCAGCAGCAGGGCAATCAGAATGGCAATGATGGCGATAACCACCAGCAACTCAATCAACGTAAATCCGTGTTTCAGACTTTTTGATCTCATGTTCGTCACTCCAATTAAAAAACCACCGTAGCCCAAATGGTCGCATGACTGCCCTTTCATTCTGTCCGTGAATCATTAAGAATGGAAGGGATATCACCGGAAATTGATCCGGATTCAGTCTTCCATCGGAATTTCAAAATCACTTTCCATGGTTCAGGCGATGCCCAATTCAGTACCAAGAACTGCTGACACGACAGTTTTCAGTGCGTCGGACATCCCGAATGGCGTCGATCGTCGCACGCCTGGCCAACATAGAACAGGCTGCAATAAACGTTTTAGTACTGTGCTCCGCGGAATCGTACTTATCGCCGTCCTCTGCATGACAAGCCTTTGTTTTTCCGAAGATGAGCCTGCAAATCCGTCGCCGGTTTACTCCGCCGAGTTCGTATTTCCGCTGAATCCACGGCACAACCATGCCCCTGGGATTGTGGAACTGGCGAATGGTGAACTGATTGTGTCCTGGTATCGCGGGAGTGGAGAACGAACGGCGGACGATGTCGCAGTGTTTGGAGCCAGACGAAAGGCGAGCGCCGCAGGCTGGGGTGAAACGTTTCTGATGACGGACACACCAGGATTTCCGGACTGCAACACGGCGATGATGGCCGATGCGAAGGGACAATTATTTCTGTTCTGGCCGGTCATCATTGCGAACAGCTGGGAGTCGTGTCTGACGCATGTGAAAGTGAGCGAAGATCCATCCGGGGATGGTTGTCCGGTGTGGATTCGTGACGACACCATTTTGCTCAAGCCGGATGATTTTTCCGGCGACGCAATCAAGACACTCGATCAGCTGTTAGTCGCATTACCAGTTCCGCTCCCGGACAAACAAAAAGCAGAAATCGACGAGGCCAAAGCAAAGCTCAGTCAAAAACTGTACCAACGCCTCGGATGGCAACCACGCTGTAAACCGACGGTGCTGCCATCCGGTCGCATCCTGTTGCCTCTGTATACGGATACGTTTTCAATTTCTATCATGGCGATCAGTGACGACGGCGGTTCAACCTGGTTCGCCGGCAAACCGTTGCTTGGCTTCGGTGCGATCCAGCCGGCTGTGCTGCGACGGGATGATGGGACACTGGTCGCGTACATGCGGGAAAACGGATTCACCGGACATATCCGCGTTGCCGAGTCCACGGACGACGGCATCACATGGGGCACCGTCGGAATCAGCGAACTCATCAACCCGGGTTCCGGCCTTGACGGGGTTCGCCTGAAAAACGGCCACTGGATTCTGGTCCACAACGACACGCATGCGGGCCGCAACAAACTGGCGGTAAGTCTTTCCACCGACGAAGGCCTGACATGGACAACCTCGCGCCATCTGGAAGACCAGTCCAATGGCTCGTTCCACTACCCCTGCGTGCTTCAAACGACGGACGGCATGATCCACTGCGTCTACAGCTACTTCTGTGACGACGGCAAAACCATGAAACATGCTGCATTCAACGAAGACTGGATTCGGACGGGCGATGAATCGGTGAAGTGAACGCAAGGATCGCAAAAAACAAGCCCGGCATTTTTTGGAAATGACGGGCTTGTGAGATTTGTTACGGAGTCTGACAGCAGCATCGCGGACCGCGATCTGGCATATACTTCGCGCGGTCGGAAATGAGTCGGGTGAGCGGAGCGGCGTGAGCCCTCCGGTACTTCGTTTTTGTACCGGCAAGCTGACGCATGCCGCTCGCCAATTGTCTCACTCATGACCGCGCGAAGGAAAACTACACTGTGCCGAAGATCGTTTCCCCTGTGCTCTTGAGTTCATTGCACGCTCGAATCATGCGAGCGGCGACGCCCGCTTCGCCGAGTTTCAGCCAGGTGCGAGGATCGTAGGCTTTCTTGGAGCCGATTTCGCCGTCGATCATCATAACTTCGTCATAGTGCTTCAACATGAAATCGACGACCGGCCGTGTGAATGCATACTGAGTATCAGTGTCGATGTTCATTTTGATCACGCCGTACTCAAGCGTTTCCTGCAACTGGACAGCCGGCGTTCCTGAACCGCCATGGAACACCAGGTCGAACGCAGATTCTTTGCCGTACTTTGCTGTCACGGCTTTCTGGCCATCGCGGAGAATTTCCGGCTTCAGCTTCACGGCACCTGGTTTGTAGTGACCATGCACGTTGCCGAACGTCGCGGCGAACATGAATCGTCCGAGCCCATGCAGAGCTTCATGG
>JAYUVA010000017.1:0-10754 GCA_043754375.1 Candidatus Kuenenia sp.
ATTCCGACGCACGATCGAAGTCAGCATGTGGGGCGCGCTGCATGGAGTCCGCTCAGCGGCGCAGCAGATGCTGAAGCAAGGCAACGGCGGTGCGATTACGGTGATCAGTTCGCCGCATGCGATCATCCCGTTCCCGACGGCGATGGCGTACAACATGTCCAAGGCTGCGATTGACCACATGGCACGCACCGCAGCAATCGAACTCGTCAGATCCGGCATCCGCGTCAACGTGTTTCATCCCGGCTGGATCGATACGCCCGGCGAACGGAAATTCTTCACAGAGCAGCAACTGAAGGAAGGTGCCGAAGGTCTGCCGATGGGCCGCATGGGAACCTGCGATGAGATGGCTCACGGAGTCTGCTTCACACTGAGCGACGAAGGAGCCTATATGACCGGTACCACGCTCACCATGGACGGCGGCGTCGGCCTGCCATGGTGGTCGAAGCGTACCGAAGGCAAACAGTAGTTCAAAGGTCGCATCATATTGAGCGAGGAACTGACCATGAGCAGCCGTTTTCAACCTGCCAGGATTCTTGCACTGATTTTCACAGTTGCGGCATCTGCGGCGTTTGCTGCGGAACCGCTGGCGTTGAATGCAGACAATCCGCACTATTTTCAGTTTCGCGGCAAGCCCACGATTCTGATCACCTCCGGCGAGCATTACGGCGCGGTGCTCAATGCAGAATTTGATTATGTCAAATACCTGGATGAGCTCGCCGCTTGTGGCTTGAATCACACACGTCTTTTCAGTGGCGTTTATGTTGAACCGCAGGGCGCTTTCAACATTGCCCGCAATACGCTGGCTCCGAATCCCGGCGGGTATCTGGCTCCGTGGAGTCGCAGTGAGCAGCCCGGTTATGCAAACGGCGGAAACAAATTCGATCTGTCGAAGTGGGACGATGCATTCTTTGCCAGACTCAGAGATTTTCTGACTCAGGCAGGTCTTCGCGGGATTGTCGTCGAGGTCAATTTGTTTTGCCCGATGTATGAAGATGGCCAGTGGAAACTGTCGCCGATGAACGCGGCAAACAACGTCAACGGGATCGGCAAGTGCGACAAGCACGCGGTCTATACGCTGGATCAAGAACCCGCCCTGCTGGCCGGGCAGGAAAAACTCGTTCGCAAGTTCGTCGCAGAGCTCCGGGAATTCGACAATCTGTTCTACGAGATCTGCAACGAGCCGTATTTTGGCGGCGTCACGCTCGACTGGCAGCATCACATGGTCGATGTCATTGTTTCCGCTGAGAAAGACGCTCCACAACCGCATTTGATCGCTATGAACATCGCCAATGGCAGCCAGAAGATCGAGCACCCGCATCCTGCAGTCTCGATATTCAATTTTCACTACAGCTACCCACCGACTGCGGTGTTCGAGAATTACGACCTCAACAAAGTCATCGGCGAGAATGAGACAGGCTTCAAGGGGACTGCGGATGCCTGGTATCGTCACGAGGCCTGGGAGTTTCTGCTGGCAGGCGGTGGCCTGTTCAACAATCTTGATTACTCATTCACCGTCGGCCATGAGGATGGCACGTTCGCTTACCCCGCATCGCAGCCCGGCGGAGGAAATCGAGGCTATCGCCAGCAATTGAAGGTTCTCAAGGACTTTTTGAATGGGTTCGACTTTCCACGTTTGAAGCCCGATCGATCGCTGCTCAAATGCGAATTACCCAAGGGCGTTCGAATACAGATGCTGACAGATCGAGATCGGCAACACGCGATTTATGTGCAAGGCGGTCAGCAGGTTGAACTCGCCCTATCCCTCCGCGCCTCCGAGTACCTCGTGGAGTGGATCGATGTGCTGACCGGCAAAGTCGTCAAGGAAGAACGTCGCACACATTCCGGCGGCACAGCGGTTTTCGCCTCGCCAGACGTGATCGATGACATTGCGTTACGCATCATCGCAGTGGATGCCAGATAGCAGGGGCAACATGAGCCAATTCTTGTCGCCCCTGAAGGCAGCGCCGTAGATGATTATTTGTAGGGAAATCGTGTTCTACCGCGCGCGGTTGAGAATGCCAAAATCATTTAACCGCGTGGGCAACGCCCCGCGCGTGGGAATTCAGCCAGCGGGATGCTGTGAACGCGGCCCGCTGGGCACGCGGTTAAACGAGCAAATGCCAACCGCGTGCGTTAAAAAATCCGTTGGCGTTCAGCAAGTAGGGTGTGTGCATCGCTAGCGAAACACACAAGTCTCTCACGCTTTCCCAAAATGGTGCGTTGCGCTAGCGCTGCACGCACCCTACGATTAAATCAACAGACCGCTAGCACCTTGCGGCTCATGGTCCCGGAATATCAGGGCAGACGCCTTGGCCCAGCGTGAGAAGTGTCGGTCGTTTCCCGGGAGGATACCAGCCAGGATTCGTTGCGAGAATGCGAATCTGATGCGACGCTGGCGAATGAATGACAGTTCAACTCGCAATTCTGCGAGGTATTTCGGCTGGCGGTCGGAATTTTTCAGGGACTCTTCACAACCGGTGGGCAGTCCGTTTGACAACTGCGATTTGCTCGCGTAGCGTGCAGTTTCGATCTCAAGTCCGGCGGTTGTGAATGTGTCCCTGATCCCTTCATGACTCGGGTGTTCGTAGTTATTTTCAACGTTTGGAGTCAATCACAATGGGGCGTCCCGTCACTCTGTTCACAGGCCAATGGGCTGACCTGCCGCTGGAAACACTGTGCAAGAAGGCTCGTGAGTTTGGCTACGATGGCCTTGAACTTGCCTGTTGGGGCGACCACTTTGAAGTAGATAAAGCCCTCTCCGACGATGCTTATTGTACGCGAAAAAGAGAATTGCTTGAAAAGCACGACTTGAAACTCTTCGCGATTTCGAACCATCTGGTGGGCCAGGCTGTGCTGGACCACGTCGACGCTCGCCATAAATCGATTTTGCCCGATTATGTGTGGGGAGATGGCGATCCGGCCGGCGTGAATTCTCGCGCGATCGAAGAAATGAAGAATACCGCCCGCGCCGCGCAGAAGCTGGGTGTGAGCATCGTGAATGGTTTCACGGGTTCCAGTATCTGGCATCTGCTGTACGACTTTCCGCCCACACCAAAGTCCATGTACGAAAAAGGCTATGAACTGCTCGCGGAACGCTGGAATCCGATTCTGGATGTATTCCAGGACTGCGGCGTCAAGTTTGCCCTGGAAGTCCATCCGACAGAAATTGCATTCGACATTTATTCTGCAGAGCGTTCATTGCAGGCCCTGAATCATCGCGAAGAGTTCGGGTTCAATTTTGACCCCAGCCATTTGATCTGGCAGGGTGTTGATCCGGTCGAATTTATTCGTTACTTCCCGGACCGAATTTATCACGTTCACATGAAGGATGCATCCGTCAACCTGAATGGTCGCACGGGGATTCTGAGCAGTCATCTGTCATTCGGCGATGCTCGCCGCGGCTGGGACTTTCGCAGCGTGGGACGTGGCGGTGTGCGGTTCGAAGAGATCATTCGAGCGCTCAACGCCGCAAAATACACCGGCCCGCTTTCGGTCGAATGGGAAGACAGTGGCATGGATCGGGAACAGGGTGCCTCCGAGGCCGCTCAGTTCTGCAGAAATGTCGATTTCCAGCCATCCAATCGAGCGTTCGACGCCGCCTTCGGAGATTGAACATACAGCCTTGGTTCCACGAGCATCATTCTTCCGGCAGAATTTCCACGGTCGCGCGACCGAGAAAGTTGAGCAGCGGGATGAAAAGCAGCGTGCCGTTTGTCACATTATCCGTGAGTGCCGAATCCGTCACTTTCAGCCGTGTGAGCGGATTCACCTCACCGCCCAGCGTCGCATCAAACGGAATCCATTGACCGTCGATCCAGGCTTCCGTCCACATATGGGGCGCAAACGAAGCGGGGTTCGGAACGTATGCAAATCCCACGGCAATGCGTGAAGGCACGCCTTCACTTCGCATGACCGCTGCGAGCAGTACGGCGTATTCCGTGCAGTCACCCTGCTTCGTTTTTGCAACTTCGCTGGCTGGGCGAAGCGACGTCGAGAATGCAGAGATTCGCAGATGCGATCCAATGTAGCTGGTGAGTCGTTTGCATTTTTCATGCGGGTCTGTGACAGCTCCACCGCCAATCACTGCCATCCGCCGAACACTGTCGTCTGTGGAATTGATCCATCGGGAACTTTTCGTGAATTTTTGATCGGGGCGTGTGGCGCGTCGGAGAGGTGTTGGCGCTGCCCCGTCCATGGTCGCCACGGGCCGGGTGAGCTTGACGACGACAGAATTCGCCGCCGTTTGTTCGACGGCCTGAAAATCGCTCGAAGGCAGAGTGATCTGTTCCGACTTTCCTACGGAAATCATCATTCGTATCGAGTTCTTTTTCTCATGACTCAGGAGAGGCCGTCGCAGGGGCAGGGCCGTCAGGAACTGCAGATCCAGTGCCTTCAGGTTTTCTTCACCAAGCGCGGTGGCGGCGTCGGTGCGATAGAAACGCAAAGTCCTTCCAAGCAGCGGTTGTTCCATCAGCACGACTTCCAGCTGGCTGTCATAGTAAATTGACGAACGGAATTCCGGTTGATTTGCCGGCCAGTAATCATGTCGCGTCACGGCGATGGTTGTCCCGTCTTTCAATCGCAGACTTTGAGGCGACAACTGTCGAATTTCGACATCGACGATGGCCGATGTTTCCGGAAACAATACAGCACTGGACCACTGCTGCGGTCGTTCGAGGCTCGGTGCGGCAAGCCATGCCGACAGAATTGGTGAACGAGGCTGGATGCGAGATTGCAACAATTCTGTTTTTGTCGGGTCCGCTGCACCACCATGAATCAGGAACGCCTGACGCCGCGCATCCCACGCTGCCGACCGCTGCAGTGTCGATCCATCAGCCGAAGTACGTCGCAGGGACCAGCTTTGCAGCAAGCCGTCGATGGTCTCTATCGTTTCGAGATGAGCCGAAACGGACAAGTCGCTCCCGAAGCGTTTGAGTTTCAGTCGCGTCTCGCGGCTGCGGCGGACAATCTGCGTGGTTTCGCGGTGACCGGAGATGCCGTCTTCCCCGTTCGAAACATCGACGTCGGTTGTCCTCAACGATTCATACCCGATCGTCGCACTGTCAAAATCAATCAGAAACCAAACGTCATGCAGGTCGCTGAATTCTTCCTGTTCTGTTGAGTGCTCCTCGCGGAGCGGCTCAATTGCCGGAGCCTGCAGAGATTTAAGTCTGGGTTGCGGAGAAATCAAGGGAGGTTGTGCGCAGGCAGCGGAATACTGGCAAGCCAGTATTCCGGCAGTTGTCAGTGCCGTCAAAATCAAAGTGTTGTATCGCATCTCCTGAAGTATCACAGATTCTTTCGATCAAATCACCAGCAATTTCTGTAGCGATTTTGAGGGGCAAGCGCACAGTTTCCCCTGTCAGAAGAGTTATCGTGGACTGTTTGTTCGTGCTGAAAAACACGCATATCCACCGAAAATTCACGAATGTGCTGAATCTGTAAAGCCTGTCTCCAGCCTCGTGCTAGGTTTCCGCTGGCTGGCAGAGACTGCCAATATCGTTCATGCACGGGAACAGATTCATGAGCTTCCTTAAGAATTTCCTGAAAACCAACTATCGCGATGGCGAAGCTCCACGCGGCGTCAGCAGCTTCCGAAATCTGTCGGAGGCACAGCTGGATGCGCATATGAGTGTTGCTCGCTACGGCGACTTTACGCTCACGGATGCCGTGCGTCCGTCATACAACCTGGACATCGTTCCGCGAACCGGCTACCGGCACGAATGGTACGTCGATCAGGATTCGGGGGCTCGCATTCCCGTACTGATGACATCTGTCACGCGGGAAAGTCTGTTCGACACATTCCTGTCACTGCTCGATCCATTGGGGGAAACCGTCGATGTCGTGCTCGAAACCAGTCACGATAAGTCAAACGGTTCGCATACAGACCTGTATCGCGAACAGATCGATATGCCGGTCCTGCAGAGTATTCTGTACGACTATGAGGATCTGCTGCTGGACGACGGTTGCTGCGGCATTGCCGTTTTGAATCCTCGCAAGCCGATGGAAGTTCAATTGGACGAACACAAGCTGATGTTTGTGTACGGTCACGACAACGCCAACTATGAACTGGCGCTGCGTGCTAATCAGATCGCGCGCATCGAGAATCTGAAATTCATCACCGAAGCCGAACATGTGCATTCGTCCAGCGATGAATTCCAGCAGCGATTTGAACAATTCTGCTACCACCTGGGCATCGAGAGCTGAACTGGATTCTGTGTTTTGAGTTTTCTGAATTCTGTCTGCATCGGTCGATGGCTGATGTGGTTTATGAACGGGAGGTTCTGATGAAGTGGTCCCTTCCACTTGTCGAACTGAGTCGTCCTGCGACGTGCTGTGCGTCACCTCTGTTCGCTGCATTCACGTTTGTCGTCATCGCCCTGCCGTTGAGTGCCGGCTGTTCTTCACTGCCTGTGATGCACTCGGATCCGGTGCAAGTGGCAATGCAGGATGTCGCGTCACGCATCGACGTATACAGTGATGCTGAAAAGTTGCGACTGTCTCAGTTACCGATAACCCCTGACTTCGACACGCCCACTGGAGGGACACCGTCGAAGGACGAATCAGTTGCAACAAATCCTGTCGAGGCCGCGCCAGCAATTGCCGGTTCCGGAAAAAAGAGCATCACGCAATCATCCGTGCAGGTGCCGATGTTACGTATCGACGCACCGAAACCGTTTGCGTGGACGTCGATCGCGAAAACGAGCGGTGAACGGTCATTCCAAACTGTGACCATCGGTGCCGATGGATATCGTTCGCTGGTGATTGGTAGTGTTGCCGGCAACGATCCACTTGCGTTGGAACTGATCGAACAGCTTGCACGTCATCTGCACAACGGTAAAACGATTCTCGGAGGCTTTCAATCGACCGTCCTTCGCACGCTCAATCCCGATGGCGAGGCGCTGCACAACGTGCTGAATGCGAAGGGGCAATACATCAATCATGGCTTTCCGAAAGATAATGGGATCGCTGACGGAAACCAACCCGTCGAGGTCACGTTTCTACTCACCCAAATCGACACTCTGCAACCACAACGTGTGATTCACGTCCGCACGATTGAGGGTGCCAAAGGACTTCTTGCCGCCAGTTCCGGCTGTTTGTCCATGGCCAGCGAATCGGCAGAATGGCTTGGTTTTCGCGTCATCAACCTGCCGGGAAAAGCGGTCTCCGGATCCCTGGAAAGATTTCTCGCAAGTTCAGGGCGATGTGAGGTCATCACTTTCGCCATTCCCGCGACGGCAAACAAGACCGAACTCTGGGATCGGTACGGCGATGCACTTCAAAACCTCCTCTTGAGTGAAGACATCGATGCTCGCGAACTCGCACGCCAGCAAACTCAGCAGTCGTCCGCCAACAGCCGCGACGACGCCGATCGGTGAGGATTCGGTTCGCTCGTGTTTCATGGCTATGCGACGGACATAAATGTCATCCTGCTTGTGGAAAGTTTCACGGACCTCGAATTACGGTGGATCATGGCCACCCGGATTCCATGGATGGCATCGCGCGATGCGGCAGAGGCCTCGCCAGGAACCCTCGCACAGTCCATACTTGCGGACTGCCAGTATGTAGTACTGACTGCACGACGGATGAAACCTGCATGTGCGGCCCAGCACTGGACTCAGCACCACTTGATAGCTTCGAACCAGCAGAATTGCGATCAATGCGGGAATACACAGAATCGCCTGGAGCCATGTTTTCGGCTCAGGCGAAGTCGATTCCAACAGTGTCGAACCGATCGTGTCCGATATTTCGGTTTCCGCCGGATCGTTCACGGATTCGCTCCTGAATCCTCGGCAGAACCGCGGCCACTGCTGTTGCCTTGAGCTGCCGTAATTCGATTCGCCAGTTTCCTGATCAGCGTACGGAGCGAATTCCGAAAATCCTGCATCGTCGAATCGTTGCGTTGTCGAGGCACGACGATCAGATCGTAACTCTGAGGAAGTTCGTGTTGCAGGCGTCGAAACGCTTCACGAATTCTGCGGCGTTTCAGATTGCGATGCACTGCGGATCCATGTTTCCGCGAGATACTCAATCCCAGCCGGGCGACTTTCAGATCGTTCGCCGTCGCGAAGATGAGCAGATGATCATCACCGGCGCGTTGCCCATCCGAGTAGATGCGTTCGAAGTCCTGCGATACTCGCAGGTGCATTGACTTCGGACATCGATAGCGTGGCTGTTTCATCGCGTCGTAACTTAACTCTCTGAGTCGCTTATATTTGTTCGTAATGGGCATTCCGCACAGACGGCAGATTTCCCTGGATCAGACTCGTGGCCGCAAAAGTCTGGATGGTTTGGGAAAGCGGGCAAGCTGAGTCGCTGTTTTCGGTTGTTCTGATTGTCGGGGTCTTGCGTACCCTGTCTGTAGTAGTGACGGAAAAACCGGGACATGCGGGACGATCGGAGTTTTCAGAACTGACGATAGAAAAAGACAGAGTCAAATTCTGGCTTCAGGCTGTGCTGTGTTCCTTACACGTCTTCCCGCTGCGGAATTTAGCAGCCAATGCGCCGGACTTGAATCCAATCCGTGACTTTGCCGTTTCGAACAGGACGCAGTGAAATTTTCCGGCCGATCTGCAGGTTGGCAACTGCTGTTTCAGGGATGAGAATTATGTCGAATCGAAAATCCATTCGTCGCACGTTGCTGGCAGCTGCGATCACGATGTCCGGAGCCCATGCCACAACAGCATCGGGATTCCAGCAGCAGCAGTATCAGCCTGGTCAACCGGGACAGCAGATTCCTCAAGGCAACAGCACCGTGACCCAGGAACTGAATCGCATGTTTCAGGAGAGCGGTCAACAGATGCCGTCGATGAATTCAAAGGATCTGCCAAACGCGAATGTGCCGACTCAGGGACAGGTGCGACCGCGTCAGACGACGAACCAGTCGCAGGTCGATACGAATTCTGTGATACACGGCGAGTCGCCGCAGAAAGGCAGTTCCGGAAAGCAAAGTGTCCTGGGACGGTTCTTTGGTAAACTCCGCGGCAACACAGGCAACAACAGTTCCAGTTTTCGGCCTCCCGTGCCGCCGGACGACCAGACTGCGGCACAATCACCGGCAACAATTGACAACTCGCGTCAATATGCCCAGGGGCAGAATCCCTTGCCGCAGCAGGGACAGTTGACGCAAAATGCACAGAAGCGACCATCGCAAAGTCAGAATCCGCAGGATGGTCCGCGATCGGACGCGGTGCAGGCCGACCAGGCCGGCAAGCGGCCGATGGCCCAGGCGGCCCAGGGATCAACGCAGAGTTCGGCTCAGGTTCGCAACGGAGCAGCAAGCTCGATCCCGCCACAGCCGGGCACGGTGGTCCGACCGGCAAACTCCGAACGTGCTGCTTCATCATCTGCAAATGCAGCGGGAAAACGCATCGAGTACACGCAACCTGGTTCAGCACCAGGCTTCATGTCAACGGCTGGTGCTGCGAAGGTGATCCAGAATCAAACTTCGGCAGTTCCATTATCGAGAGATAAGTTCCAGGAGGAATTCATCCGGGAAAACACCGGCGAGACAATCGGGACTCAGCAGAAAGCAGGAACCGCAGCACCGGAAGTTGCAGTCAAAAATCCGTCTGCAGACGAATTTCAAAGTCCATTCTCGGATTCAGCGGAGTCGTCAGAGGCAACAGAGACACTGGATCTTGATTCATTGATCGATATTCCTGCTGCCACGCCTCGACCTGTTGCAACTGGCATGAAGGAAGCGCGACCGTTGGAGCCAGCAGATGCCTCGGAAGCAACTCCGGCCGCGGAAGAACTTTCAGAATCTCGCAGCAAGTTTGCGGAATCAGGTACAAACGAAAACGCAGGCGAAAAAATGGTATCGGAAGGAGCAGACATTGAATCCGCCGAAGCATCGGACGAAAATCCGTTTACCGGCGTGCAGCTGAATACATCGGATTCGCAGTTCTCTGGCGTTGGCGGTCAGGGCCAGTCGAGCGGAGTTGATGTGGGCTCTTCTGGAGTCCCGATCGTACCGTTGGATGATTTCAATTCGAATCTCCCGTCTGTCGATCTGCCTCCGATCGACGAAGAGTCTGCTGGCGCAGGAGTTGAATTGACTGAGGCGCCGGCGACAGAGCCAGTTCAGCCGACACCTGACGCCACACCAGCGGAATCAATAACATCTGCCGACACCGCTGCGCGAGCTGAGTTGCAGTCGAATGCGGATATTCCGGAAGCGATGAGCGCCGCCGAGACGGCGCGACTGCGGCAGACGGCCGAACAGGAACGACGTCAACTTCAGCAGCGACAGATACAGGCCCGTGCAGGTCAGCCCGGATTCAAGGGATTTTGTCCTGTGGCTCTGCGTGAACGCCGCGAGCTTGTCGAGTCCAGCGACCAGTTCACTTCAACATTCGGCCTGCAGATGTACACGTTTTCCTCCGCTGAATCCAAGGCTGCCTTTGATGCCGATCCATCGCGATACGCACCTGCCGCTGGCGGCAGCGACGTCGTAGTGCTGGTCAACAGTGGCGAGGAACAGGCCGGTCAGTTGGATTATGCACTTTGGTACCGTGACCGCTTGTACCTGTTCCTATCCCGCGAAACAATGACACTGTTTTCGAAAGATCCACAGCGATTTGCGAGCCAGTACTGATGTTTCCCAGCCTGCGGTTCCAACTCTTGATTCTGATACTACTCAGCGTTTTGATCGGATGCACGCACTCGGATCAACCACCGTCGCAGTCGAAGAACTCACGCAAAAGTCTGCCTCGCATCGTCGTAACCAGTCGCCCGCTGATGCAAATGAC
>JAYUVA010000018.1:0-4999 GCA_043754375.1 Candidatus Kuenenia sp.
GCCGTCCGCAGGGCTTCTGCGAGCGCCATGGCTTCTTTGGCACAGTCATCGAGATTTGAGCCGAATTTCTTTTCGAACAGTGCCATGGCCTTCGTCGATGACTGGTTCCCGACCTGCATGACGCTGCCGCCCGCAAATGTGGCAACATGCAGCGTGTACTTGCCTTTATTCTCAAGCAATGTAAACGGTGCACCCTGATTCAGATCCACAACATCGTCTTCCAGTTTCCGGCTCTGGATTTCGCCGTTGTAAATCGGGTTGATGGTCAGAATTGCTCCACCGAACGGACTTGGCTGACCAGGCGTTTTTGCGAACAGTCCACCCTTCTTTTCTTCGACGATCGAAGAAGTGTATTTCTTCTTGATCCACTTCAGGACCTCTTGTGCCTTCTCGTCGTCAATCGACTCGAAGTTGCCGGCGAGTACGCAGATTTCACCCTGACGTGCAATGACACGCCGCGCGGCATTTTGAACTGGATTCGGTCCGTCAACGTCATCGGTTTCCTCGTCGACGGAATACGTGTATGCAGGAATGCCCTTCGTGCGAAGTTCGTACACGATGGTGTCCGCTGCTTCCCAGGCCGTAAGGCCATCGATGCGATTTTCGCCTTTAACGTCGCTCAACGATGCCACCATGATCATCCACGGGCCATGTTGATTCGTGAGGTTGTAGCGTTTGCCCTGAATTGCCTCGGTGCGACCGCAATACGCAGTGCCGGAAACAGTGAGCATGGCGAGAAACACAAGTGAGATATTTCGGAAGGCGTTCATTGCAAGTTCCTTCTTTGAACTGAACGGCGAAGCTGGCGAGTTCGATTTCAGGGTGCCCGAATCAATCCCGCTGATCGGGACGGTCGAGTATGCCATTTCCGACGTCACGTGCATAAGTCAGGTTTCGCAATTTGCAGCCAGCGGCGTAACTGAGTTCCGCTGAGCCGCACCAGACCTGCAACTTCTGCCGAAGGATTTTGCCGCGTCGCCTTTTTTGCCGGACACTTATACCTCACGCGGCCACGAATGACACATTTTGGAGATTCTGGAAAGCGACAGATCCTGGGGGCGTTCAGGCTGTCCGTTACTGATTTCCGTGCGATTCATTCGGTTGTCCCACATTCGGTTGTCTCCCTGCGTCGCGTTAAATGCGACAACCGAATGGGGACAACCGAATGGACAAAATAGCGGTTCAACGACAAATGAAGTGCGCGGCATAGAAACGCGGATTAACTGCCTGCAAGCGAACTGGTCTCGTTGAAAGGCGTCGCAGTGCGTCCTGACGCTCCTCCGACTGGATTTTTGAAGGCATTTCTCCGATGTCCAATGATTCGATACGAACAGTCGCCCTCGCCGCGAAAACCCTGCCAGAGCCTTGAAACGCCATTTGGGCATCGGAGGCCGGGGTATCCAATTGAAGTTTGCTTCCCGGCAGAGTCAGCCTACGTTTCACTCGACGCTGGATTCCATACGCAACCACTCGCCAATCCCACCATTGGACATCGGAGAAATGCCTCAGAAAATCCACGCGCTCTTCATTTGTCGTTGAACCCAAAAACCGGGTGCTCTTCTGCAACACCATCTGAAAAGTCAGCAGAGCTGAAATCTACTCACGAAAACAAAACTCTTAACGTTTGCGGAACAGGACAGTCTGCCCCTCACCGACGCAAATACTCAGCCAGATCGTCAGCTGTCAGTCGTCCGTCATGCAGTGCTGAGGCGATCAGTAAACCGTCAAGTCCCGCCCGGGCTGCGTCCGCCACGCAGGCGGCCGAATCTACGCCACCACCTGAAATGATCCTGAGATCCGGTGATAAGCCTCTGATGTCCTGGCAAAATTGCAGAGTCGGAACGCCGTGTCCGGTTCCCACAGCCGCCAGATCGAGGACGATGAGTTGACGCAGACCCTGCTCAACCACAAATCGCACCAGGTTGAGCGGTGAATTCCCTTGCCAGGCGGGATCACTGGCAAGCAGTTCTCCGTGTTTGAGGTCAACACTAAAGACGATTGAATCTCGGCCGAATCGATCGATCATAGTGTCGAGCATTGAAAGGTCATCAATCGATTCTGTCGACACCACCACCTTGTCTACGCCGATTTCAAACAGATCTTCGATTTGTTCAATTGACGTCGCACCGGCATCAACGATTAGAGAGACGCCGATGCTGACAATTTCTGCGATCGAACAACGATTAATTTGCTGCCGTTCAATGGCATCGAGATCGGCCACGTAACAGGCGGCAAATTGAAAACACTGCTTGATCGCTCGCACTACTTCAGCTGGTTCAACACTTTTCGTCAGCCGACTTTGAATCGCTCGATAACCACTGCGTTCCCCCGCCACAGCTCGTACAGCGATTCCGTTGCGTATGTCGATCACGGGAATAATCTGCATTCGGGTGATAACTCACACATTCCTTTCGATCGACGTTCGAGCGTCTTCACGAAACCAACATTTCGGCAATGACAGACTGCACGGCTACCGATTCAGCTCACTCAGTGACGCCCGCAGTAACCGAGGCGGATAGTGAACGTATCTGTGTTTCGAAGCCAGTTGATTCTTTTTTATGTCATCAAATATCGCTTTCAAATCAAAACCAAATTGAGCGGCATGTTTTTCACGCGCCGCGCGGACCTCAGAGACGATAGGATCATTCGGTGTCATAATTCAACCTCCATGAGTTCGTCGGGGGTGCAAATAATGGACGGTTCGAATCCTGCACGCCGACAAACTGTTTCAATTTGCGTTCGCATCGTTGCATTTGCAATATGCCGACAATTCCATGTGACGAGATATTCGACGCCGTTGGTGACAGCGATTGCAATGTGCGCCGCATCGAGCGCTGCTCTTGCCGGAAGAGCTGCAGACTTGATGAGCAGTTCCGCTAACACAAAGGCATCGTCGGTCGCCTCAAGTAGTGTAACTGACTCGAGTGTAATGAGGCAATCACGAGCGGCGGCAGGATCGCCCGCGCTAGCCTCGTTCACAACAAGGAATGACGCCACAAGTTCAAATCGATCAGCAGCAGTATGCCACCAATCCCGAGTAATTTGCTGATGTCCGGCGATCACGACATCTCGAGATGGCGTCGCCGTGAGATAGCTGACGACGGTGGTCTCAATGTACGCTTTTGGTTTCATACGTCAGTCTCGGGAAGTGGCGTGTGAAACCGATCTCTTGTAACAACCGCCACGCTAAAACGGCATATTCCGATTCACACTAAATGTGCATGCCACAATAGTTGATCCGGTAAGTTCGCTAGTGCCCGCCAGCAGCCGCTTCGCTGGATTCGTCCGGAACTTCGGCATGCATCCATCGTGTCAGTAAGGGCGCCAGGAACAAACAGAATACCCCGGAAGCAATAGCGGTGATGGCGACGTTTGCAAACACGCCTCCATCGGCCTGCAGGACTTCTAATTTCGTCGCCGCTTTGCCAACTCCGGCACTTTCATCGACCCCGGTGAATTGTGAAATAATCCCGGCAAGATACTGTGAAAATGCAGTAGCCAGAAACCAGCCACCCATCATTGTGCTGACGAGGACCTTAGGCGACAGTCGAGTAATCATGGAGAGTCCGACTGGAGAGAGACACAATTCTCCGGTCGTGTGGAGCCCATAACCTGCAATGAGCCAGATTGCGGACACCATGGCTCGGTCATTATGCATCTGCACACCGATCCAGAATGCTCCAAATCCCATACCCAACTGAATCAGTCCAAATGCAAATTTGACAGGAGTTGATGGCTCATTCCCGCGATTTGCAAGAAATGACCACAGCGAGGTAAATACCAACCCGAGGATCAAAATAAAGATCGCGTTGACGGCCTGAAACAGACTTGCGGGGAACTCTTGCCGGCGCTCAGCGATTCCCATCCCGACGTTGTCATCATGCACCGTCCATTCGATTTCAAAACTTGGCGCCGGGGCGTGCTTCGGATCTGTTCGTCTTTCGTCGAGATTTGCTTTCCGGAGTTGATCAAGATCACCAAGGGTGAAGATTTTCTCTCTGTTGTGATACCCGACTTGCTCTTGCGTCGGCTGAATCTTGATGACATTGCCGATTTGATCCGCCGTAATCCTCGACTGTTCCGAAACGCGATCGATACTGCGATCGGCAAACAGATTGAGACTGCTGCCAGCTTGCTCGAAGAAGGACCAGAACAGCATTGAAAAAAAGGTAAGCGTCAGAGCCACGACCATTCTGTGACGTGCGATCGTATCGAGCGAAAATGTTCTCATAATCAGATAGCCAAATGAAATTACGCCGATGATCGTGAGCAACATTCCAGCAGGGCGGGCAATTTCAGAAAGAAAAATGCCGACCACAGCACGAAGACGCTGTGAAACGGTTTTTGAATCTGGTGCTTTCTGATCACTGGCCTGACCACTTGCGTCATCCGGGGCGACGATCTTTTCTCCGCCCTCACCGCTGACAAATCTCTCAATCGTTTCTTTGTCGATCACCCGGTACGACTCGCCACCCCGAACAATTGAGAATCCCGAAACAAACAGTGCCATGACTGGAATGACGATAGCAATTCCTGCCAGTACTGCGATCAGCGGCATCATGATCGGGCGATTCGCCGGAGCAGCACCTGATGTCGCGGGAAGTCCGCCCATGCCAACTGCTTTGATGGACAGGAATCCGGCGACGGCAAGGAAACAAGCGGTCACCAAATTCAACAGAATCGCCCAGATGTTGTCCGGACGGAAATACAACAACGCGAATAGAGCTGCAGCCGCACCGCATCCAATCAGTAATTGGGTAACGCGATTGGGCATTACGAACACAGCCAGTCCAATCATCATTCCGATGGTTGCCAGCCCAAATCCATAATGCCAGCCGTATGTTTCACCAATGAACCCGCACAGCAGTGGACTCATTGCGGCTCCGAGATTGACGCCCATATAAAAGATGGTGAATCCACCATCTCGCAGTTTGCTGCCAGGTTTGTACAACGTACCGACGATCGTCGAGATATTCGGCTTGAACAGGCCATTGCCGAT
>JAYUVA010000019.1:0-5453 GCA_043754375.1 Candidatus Kuenenia sp.
ATCCGACGGACATGAATGTCCATCCTACGTAACAACTTTCTCCTGCCGAAGGCGAGCCCCTTTGGCACAATGGAACTCAAGAGCATCAATCATGACAACCAAAAACTTTTGCGGCCGTACCCGCCGTGAAATGCTGTGGCAGACTGGTTCCGGATTTGCCGGACTGGCTTTGACGGCCATGATGGATCATGATGGCTTTCTGAACAACCAGGCCGTCGCCGCCGATGGTGTGACGGAATTCAGGAATCCGCTGGCTCCAAAAGAACCACATTTCGCCCCGAAAGCGAAAAACGTGATTTTTCTGTATATGTACGGCGGACCAAGTCAGGTCGATACATTTGATTACAAGCCATCGATGTACGGCATGGATGGTAAGACGATGGAAGTCAAAACATTCGGTCGTGGCGGACATCGCAATCAGGGCCGCATTGTGGAACCTCGCTGGAAATTCAAGCAGTACGGGGAATGCGGCAAGTGGATCAGCGACCTGTTTCCGCATCTGGGCTCTTGTGCTGACGACATCGCGTTTGTGCATTCGATGACGGCCGATTCGCCGATTCACGGATCGGCCATGCTGATGATGAACTCCGGCAGAATTCTCAGCGGGCATCCCTGCATCGGTTCGTGGGCCAACTACGGACTCGGCAGCGTGAACGAAGATCTGCCGGGGTTCGTGGTCATGCTGGATCCTCGCGGAGGCCCGATCAGTGGCTCGAAGAACTGGAGCAGTGGCTACATGCCTGCGACCTATCAGGCCACCGTCATGCGTTCCGGCAGGAATCCGATTCTGGACCTGACACCGCCTTCTGAACTGGCTGGCGATTCACAACGCCGTCTGCTGGACACGTTGCGTCAGTACAACGAAGACCACTACGCTTCGCGTTCGGACAACAGCAACCTCGCCGCACGCATTGCGAGCTACGAACTGGCCTACAAGATGCAGTCGCAGGCCCCGGAAGCCGTGGATATTTCGCAGGAGACCGCAGCGACGCAGGAACAATACGGTCTGACGGATCCAAAGAGCGAAAAGTTCGGACGCCAGTGCCTGCTGGCTCGACGCCTTGTCGAACGTGGCGTTCGCTTTGTCCAGATTTACTCCGGCGGTGCCCACAACGACGACAACTGGGACGCTCACACGGACATGGAGGCCAACCACAATCTGCACGCGGGCGAAACCGACAAACCAATTGCCGGACTGATCAGGGATCTCAAAGAGCGTGGTCTGCTCAAGGATACGCTGATTGTGTGGGGCGGTGAATTCGGACGTCAGCCGACGGCAGAATACGCCACGGGCAGCGGGCGCGATCACAATAGCTATGGCTTCACCGTCTGGATGGCTGGTGGCGGGATTAAGGGCGGCACCACTGTGGGAGCCACCGACGAAATCGGCAGCAAGGCCGTGGAAGACGTGTTCCATGTCCGACACATGCACGCCACGATCCTGACACAGCTCGGCCTCAGCCCCGAAAAACTCACTTACTTCTTCGGCGGCCTCAACAACTCCCTCGTCGGTGTCGAAGGCGCACAGCCGATGTGGAAAATCATGACGTAGGACTGTTTGGAACAGTTATTGTCCCTACCTCGCCATTGACAATTTGTTTGTCCCAAATTCGTTTGTCCCAAATTCGTTTGTCCCAAAATTCGTTTGTCCCAAATTCGTTTGCCAAAAAGACACGTCGTCCTGTCCGGACACATTGAAGTACCACGCGACTGCATAAAGTCCTGTTGCTGTTCGCATACTGCAGGAAGAGGCAAAGAGATCGACAAACGAATTTTGGACAAGCGAATGAAGACAGAATTTCTCGATGACTTTTGTCACGCGAACGAAGGTTTCATGTTGTTATGGGTTCTTTGCGGACCCAGAAGAAATTGCCGTTACTTAACTGCTGCTCTCCGTGCCAACGGTAAGCACATAAAAACCCGCTTTTGGCGACGCTGTAATCCACGCATGCAACGTTTTGGGCCAGCAATTGAGGCTGACTGCCTGACATCCAGTAATGTCCAACGAACACGGGCTTAGCATCGAACGGATAAGGAGCTGCTGCATCAATCACCTGCTGCTCAAGCGGAGCATCGCAATCGATTTTGTCCGTGAGCGCATAGGTCCGATAGGTTTGGTCATGCGGAGACATGTACCAGCGCGTGCGGGTCGCCGTGCGAATGTGTCCTTCTTTATCGACGAAAGATTTTCCCGGTGGAAGTTCGGCTTCTTTCCCTTTCAGAATGATCTCCACTGCGTCGAAAAGCCCATTCTCCGGATCACACGCGGCATGCAGAAAATCCGAAGTAATGACGTCGTCGTTTGGACGAGCCGCTCGGATGGTGGCCATGGCCTTGTCGTCCCAGCAGGCATGAACCACACGCAAACCATCCAGATTCAGCCACATCGGCAGCGTCCCGAACCATTCGATTGAGCTGGCCAGGTGCTTGTCCGTGAGTTGCAGAATCGTCTGACTGTGCTGGCGGATGTTCTTGTTGTCTCGTCGGCGAAGATATGCTTCTTTCCGTTGCACGTGTTCCGTGTGAAATGCCAGAGCATTGAATTCATGATTCCCCATGACGGCGAGGGCGTAGCCACCCTCGACCATCGGCCGCACAATGTCCAGCACCTGCCGAATCTGCGGTCCTCGGTCAATGAAATCTCCAAGGAAGATCACTTTGCGTTCGGCGTGTTTATAAACGCCCTGGACTTCCTGGTAGCCAAGCGCATGCAGCAGTTGAATCAGTTCGTCGGCATGGCCATGAATGTCGCCAATCAAATCGTACATAGGCGGTTCGATCAGTTCGTCGTTGCATTCAGCAGATGAAGGAAGGCGGCGGAGTAGAATTGGGAAATGGCAAATTCGGCCTGGGTGAGTTTGCCAGTGCGGCAGGCAGACAACGGCGACTCAAACCAGGCCGCTGCATACTTCACTCGCCCAGTCGATTGCGTTCCGATAGTCCGAAAACACAGTCTCGTCGTCGATCTGCAGTTGCCATTCCAGTGCTCCCACCGTGCGCCAGTCTCCGTCCTCGAGGGCCTTTGCAAGGTCAAGGACATAACGGAGCGGCGATTCGATTTGAATCAGTGCGTCCCGGATGGACTGAGAGAGAGCGAGTTCCTGGAGCAAATCAGCCATCGGTTGGTCCAGAATCGCATCGAGCAGGGAAAACATTCCGAGGAGGAAGCCCTCTGAGGCCATGGCGCCCTTGAGTGAATGTTGCCCGACAGCCTCGCAAAACTTTGCCCGAATCATGCTCGTACTCAAAAGAACCATGGGCTTTTGGCGGCTGAGTTCAGCGACCGTGATCAGTGACACCCAGTTCCGCAATGGCCGCTGCCCCATGAGTCCTAAAGCCTGCCGAATCGTACTGATCGTTGTCCGCATCGCAAATTTTGGTGAATTGAGATACCTCAGCAGTTTGACCGAAAGTGATAAATCCTGTCGCATCAGTTCATTGATCTTATCGACATCAAACTCCGGCTGGTTTACGACCTGCAGCAGCTTCAGATACAGAAGATGCGACGTGGGAAGCTGGCGGTCCGCGATGAATTTGGGGTGGCAAAAAAAATTCCCCTGGAAATATGTGTAACCAAACTGACGGGCTCTCAGAAAATCAGTGGAAGTGTGCAGTCCGTGAGCAACGAGCCCAAAGCCGTTCTTGCTGGCCGACTGAATAATCTCCTGATGTTGATCGTCGGAAACGGTCGTGAAATCCACTTTCAGCAGATCGATAATACCGAGTAATGGCTGCAACCGGGGCTCCACCACCGCATCCGCCAGCGCCAGCGTATAGCCCGCCTGGCGAACTTCATGGCATGTTTTTACAAGTTCCTCGTCCAGTCCCTCCGTTTCGAAGACTTCAACGACGGTTGATTCAGCCGAAAGAGACCCATACGCCCGCTCCAGCAACTGTTTCCGACTGAAGCTGAGAAAACACCTTCGCCCCTCAGTAATTTTTTGGAGGTACGTCAAATGAATGTGTGGCCCGGGTGCAACCCCTGCATCCAATTCATTATCCGGTTTATCCAGTCGGAGCAACATGTCTTCGTTGCCGTTGCGAAACAGGAGTTCATAGCCAAAAACGACTTGCTCCCGATCCATAACCGGCTGTCGGATCAGACACGTTTCCATCGGAATACCTCTGAAAATCATTGTGGGAGCCCCGTTCACCAGTGCTCCTCCCAACTTTACGCCCCCAGCACTGAATTCGCGCATTCAGCCTGCGGCCTCGAAGCGGGCTATCACATTGGCTTATCGAGACATCGGTTTTGTGCTGGCATTCTGTTCGGAGGAAATTGCCGAATGTACGGCAATCCCGCAATGCAGAGACAGCGCCTTCAAACTATTTCGCAAACGCCCGGCTGCTGGTTTTTTCGGCAGTGGGGAAGTCGGCCGGGATTGCGATTGTGACCCTGCCTGTGGCCGCCCATTCCGTGCCGCGTTGCAGTGTCGTGATGAAACCAACGCACTCAACGGAATATTCCGCATGGCCCATTGGCGTGTGGAAGACCCGACCTTTACCGTAGCCTATTGTGAAGATCATCGGTTCGTTACGTCCGGTGACGGTAGATTCCGCCGTCGCCAGGATCTGCATATTCTTTGCTGGTCCACGCAACTTGTCATATAGCTCATCCTTCGAGTGGAGCCATTCGGTGGGCATGCCTTTCGTAATCGGATGCCCGTGGTCACGAACGATCACCGGGAATTCCCATTGAGCGCCGTGATTGCCGCCGCTGCCGGGCGTTTCGTCGCGCACAATTTCGCCCTTGTCGTTGATATACACATACGGGCCGTCTTTCTCGGTGCGGCCACCCCAACCACCAAGTCCGATCATCTCGTTGTAGGCAGGCCATTCCGGGAACGCATTGTCCGCTGCGTGAATCACAACAAAACCTCCACCACCATTCACGAAAGCCTCAAACGCCTTCTGAGTCACTTCCGGCCATGCCGCCGCGCCATGGCCAAAATTGCTGATCACGACGGCGTACTTGTCGAAGTCCGGTTTAAAGTTTGGGTCAGTGCCCTCTGGTGCGGCCGTGGCGACATCGACCGTAAACAGTTTTGTCTCTTCAAGATATTTCTTCATCATCTTCGTGGTCGTTGGCCACACGGCATGATTGTTCTGCCCATCCACAATCAACGCCTTGATCGGTTCAGCGGCCAGCACCTGATGTGGTAACAACAGCACGGATGCGGCGACAATCAGAAATCCAACACACAGTCGAACGAGACAACGTAACATGGCAGGAGATTTCCAGAGGGATGAGAATTGAGGCAGACACGTTCACCAGAAGTCTGTCTGAATACAGCTGTTTTTGTGAGCGGCAAGGCGCTAGCCGCCGGTCTTTGCGGGCGAATTACCCGCGGCTAGCGGTCTGTTGATTTCGTATGCACAGCCAGCAAATTTGTTTAACCCTGAGCCGCAGGCGACGGTTTCCGGTGACGCCGTCGCCTGCGGCTCAGGGTTAA
>JAYUVA010000020.1:0-6241 GCA_043754375.1 Candidatus Kuenenia sp.
TGCTCAAGCTCATTCTGACTGCGTGTGTCGATTCCGGCCAGGAAGACGCACAGCCCGGTCGTCAGGTCTGGCACAACTTCCGGGACACGCAGCTCACCTATAAAAAGTCATACCTTGCACGGCTGAATTATGTCCATCAGAACGCAGTTCGTCATGGCCTTGTGAGCGTCGCCAGTCATTACCGCTGGTGTTCTGCCAGTTGGTTCGAACGCATGGCCACACCAGCTCAGGTCGCCACGATCTACAGCTTCAAAACCGACCGCATCAATGTCCACGACGATTTTGAAGTCCTTTAGAGTGCTCCGGCTTGACGGAGCTTTCTCCCGTCGCGGAGCGACCTTCTTTGTCGCGCTGCGGATGCTCAAAAGGGCTGCGCCCCAAAATCGCAAAAGCGGTGTCGAGCCACCGCACTGCATAGCGCAAAAGTTTTGGGTCCAGACAAATCACTACGGCCCAACGGGCCGGCCTTCCACTGGCGACGCATTTTCAGAATGCTGCCGCCTGAAATTGCGAACTGCTGGATGGAGGCTTGGGCCGTAGAAATCGGCAATTCTTGAATGAAGATCGATTTCACGCGCGCGAGCATCGGGTATGGCCCAGTCTCTCGGTGCATCAAAAACGGTCCAGGGACTTCCGTTCGGGCGCAGGTACATCCGTTGCTGGTCAACGAGGCTCATTGGTCCTGCGCCGACTCGTCCAAAGACTGCAATCTGGTTGCCGGACTCATCTATCGCCCGGTCCCGATCGACGCCTTCCGAGACACACAGAGCTTCACCCCCTTTGGGAATTCTGAACGTTGCGACCAACTCCGGCGTTGGCCTTGGGCTGAAACCGGAACTTCCGGGCGTGTTCGGCGAAGTCAACTGGACGACCCGCAAGCCATTTTTACCATCGGCGAGGTACGCGAATTCGCTCGTGTAAGTAATCCCGAGTTTGACGTCATGAAGATCGTTGATCTCACCGTGAGCGTTGTAGATCTGATCGATTCGGGGACTTGTCGGGTCTTTCACATCCACGATGATCAGACCAGAAGTTCCCCCCGCGATATAGGCGTAGGTCCGAGCAATATACAAATTGTGTGAATGCTCCTCCAAAGGAAGAGACGAAGTTAACTTCGGCTCGGACGGTACAGTCACGTCGAACACCTTCAGACCGTCGTCGTCCAGCAGAAATCCATAGCGAAACTGCATCTCAATCGCTTTGGGATTGTGCAGCAGGTCGGCTCCAGTCACGGACGTCACAAATGGATGCTCGGGATCAGCAATTGAAACAACCACCAGGCCCGCGTTGCAGCAGACATATGCGTACGTTCCAAAAATTGTGACAGATTTTGACCCTTGCAGCAGGCCGCCAGGGTTAAAGACCACATCCTTCTTCACAAAGTTGTTTAACGGATTGCCGTCAAGCAGAGTTCCGACTGCGATCAGAATCAGTCCTTCGTGAAAGTCCGTGGCGTAGATGTAACCGTACATGGCATGCACAGGCTGTTCATGGTTTTCTGGTTGATGAGTCCGCGTGGGGTCCGGCGCAATGGTTGTCGGCGCGGCAATATCCGTGGCAAATTTCGTTTTCACGTAAAACTTCTGCCCCAATGGGGAAACTGGAGCGGTCAATATTCGCTCAGAGAAGCCTTTATGATCGATAAAGGCGACGTCAAAAATCCGGACTCCACCTTCACCACACGCGGCGTAACAATATTCCCCGCGAAGCTGAATATTCAGCACTTTGTTTTCTTTGTGCGGACTGAAAATGTTATCCCCGATATCGTTGCCCGGATGCTCGTGGGCATGCTCCAGTTCGCGAGCATGCGCTTCGTGTTCGTGGAATCGCTGCGGATACACGACACGATGCATTGAGCTTCCGATGACGGTCTGAGGCTCGTCGCGTTCAGTCACCGGGACAGCAAACAATCCATGGTCACCAGCGCCGACCCAACAGTTGCGACCGATAAAGTTCAGATAGTTGGTGCCCTGCATCAGGAGTTGAGCCAGCAGCGCATTATTATCGTTATCTACGGACAGGTGGCAGTCGGTGCATGATTTCGTTTCGCCTTTGCCACGCACTGTATGAGGGACGTTTGTGCTGAATGCAATTCCGCTCAGGCCTTCTGCAGAGATCGTTTGCTGCTGGAGATAGACGGCCTCCCGATTCGCATTGTACGAACCGACATGAATCGCGCATGACGAGCGTGCGGGGCCGATTCGATTGCCAGTCACGTCTCCGTCCCGTGCCAGCATATAGACTTCATCGCGGAGAGTTTGGAAATTGTAGGCCACATGATTTCTGGAAAAATCACCTTCGTTGTGCAGACTCGGCATTTTTTCATTCGCCTTCTGCGGAAGGTGGCAACCGTAGCAACTGGGATTCCACGACGAGTGACAGGCGATACAGGACATCGCACTGTTGTTGTGCGCGCATGGACGTCCGTCCTCGGCGATATTGCCCCAGGCAAATGTATCGTCTTCACCAAGGCGAACTGTTTTTGCCAGAGCGGCAACCGGATTGTATTTCCTGTGTGTTGGATCAATGGTGTCAGCAACCTGAGTCAACTCCCAACTGAGATCTTCCTCCACCATGGAGTTCTGAATGATCTTCTTGCCGATATTCTCGAACCTGCGTTTACCGAACGGCGTGCGCATTTCCGACAGATTGCGGCCCACGGTTTTCCCGTCGCGCTCTTCAGCGGCTGGCCCCGATGTTCGCAACTGAGGCCGTCCGTCGATGAATTCGGCAGCCGGTTGCGTGGTGGTTCCGTGACAGTCGATGCACTGGATTTCGATCGCTGCACGCACTTCGCCATACAGCTTTGTGTCGCCATGGACGTCCTGGATAAAATGGCAGTCCACGCAATGCATTCCCTTTTCAAGGTGAATATCCAGCATATGCACCGGTACGTTGTGTCGTTTTTCCAGCAGTTGGATTTCTTTTTCACGAACTTCTGCCAGTAGGTCCGGATCACTCTCGGTCCAGTCACGATTTCGATGAAGTTCCTTTTCCAGCTCCGGAATCTTCAGGGCCTGTTGTCGCTGCTCAGCTGTCGGATGTAGGATCTGATTTCCGTAGTGATCCAACGGAATTCCGGCGCGATCTTTTTTAAACACCGCCTGAAACACCCAACCATGCCCATGGAAATCTGCAAACTGAGTGTGCTCCAGTTGCGGATTTAATTCAGATGTTCGGGTCAGAAAATCCGGATTCGACCAGTTTCCGCGAGCCGAGGCCTCATTCGGATCTGACATGCTCGACAGCGCAAATTGTTCGGACGTGGGATGCTTCTCGTGCGGCGGATACATCAACTCCCCATCGGTTTCAAGATCCCACCACATATAGCCGAGGTAGCTGTTCATCACAGTCGTCCCTGGATGGATATGGCAAACGATGCATTGACTGGTGGGGATTGCCCGCGTGAATCGGTGTGCAATAGGGTGTCCCGGTTCGTTCTTGGGAATTGTGGGGTCGGGCTTTCCGACAAACTCATCCAACGCTGCTGCCGCCAGACCCTGATTTCCATATTTGGCATAGGGACCTGAATGGACGGGGGAACGATCATTCGCGTAGACCATGTGACAGGCCGCACATCCGCTGGATCGAAAGTCTCCGGCGTGATCGTTCGTTCCCAGGAAATTCAATGTGGGGTCCAGAAGGCGAGTTTTCTGCAGGCCGATGAAGACAGGATCTGTGCGCGTCCCGGTTCCCAGGCCACGGTTGCTCAGGCGAGTCCTCGGTTTACCGGTTTCCTCCAGCCGCTCAGGAATTCCGACGTCAGTTACAAATCGGCCGCCTCGTTCGAAGATTCGCAGGACATTCCCCGGCTGAGTGATTTCGAATCGTGGCAGTGGATCCAGATAGGGCAGGACTCCCTTTCTCGCCGTTTCCTCGGGCGTCGGCGTGGGCACTGTCTGCAGCCGCTGCGGTACTCCATTCATGCTGTAGCTTTCGCCATATTGTGCCCACTTATTCGGAGTTGCTCCATTATTATAAAGGGCGGCTCCCCACAGCATACAGCCATGAGTCATCATGCTCTTTTTGACCTCAAGGGTCTCCTTCGCATGACAGCCAGCGGTTCCGCAACTGATATGCGCGATGCGCAGGTCACCGGGATTGACGAACTGGATAAATTCAGGACTCTCGTGATTCAGAGCAGTATAAGATCGTACCGGGTTCGCGGAGCTGAGGAACACATCTGCCAATTGCGGTTGAACGTGTGCCCGTTTTTTATCGACGGCTGTCGGATCACCACCGTGGCAATCGATGCAACCGAGTTTCACTGCGGGGCTATAGTGCGGATCATGGGCGTCGCTATGGCACTTGATGCAGCCAACGCTTTTTCCGTTGGCCTGGTCGTCAGTCTGTTGCGAATAGTCAATCCCGATCAGATGCTGAGGCAACGGATAGGCTGCTGAATTTCCGTGAACCGCAGTTGCTGTCTCTGCCACAGAGATCAGACTGCGGCCCGGTGTCGCGCTGTACGTAGACTCATCCGCCAGGAGCAGACCATCAAGACACAGTCCGAAAACCAGCGAGGCAGCCGCAACAAGGCACAACGATAGACAACTTATCAGAACTGCGACTGGTTTCACTCTCAGATCCATCTGAATTTCCATCCGTCATGTCGCCCTGTTGAATTGCGGCGGCGGATGTTATCAAATCGATTCCTGGAGAAGATAGGGCAGTTGTCTCAGAGCGATTGTCGCTGGGTTGCCTGAACTCCGGACAATTGAACGGTGATCGCCAACGATGCGGAAGAGCGAAACGCTGTCATCCGAACAGGTCGAGTAGCGGTTCGCCGGTCGATAGCGGACGCGTAAATCCGTCGCGGCCGAGACGAAGATTGAGCGGGACTCCCAGTGAGTGAAAGATGGTGGCTCCAAGGTCCTGAGGTCGCACGGGGCGATCCACGACAAACGCCCCGTGTTTGTCGGACTCGCCGTAAACCGCGCCGCCCCGAATACCGCCGCCTGCCAGGATTGCAGAAAAGCACGACGGCCAATGTTGGCGACCTGGGTTCGTTCCCGGCGCATTGATCGTGGGGGTGCGTCCGAATTCCCCGACCACCACAACCAGAGTACTCTCCAGCATCCCCCGATCTTTCAAGTCCAGAATTAACGCCGACAGCGCTTGGTCGAGCTTCGGCAGGCACCAACCCATCCCATACGAACCATTGCCGAACGCGCTGCCCATTCCCATTTCGCCACCGTGCATGTCCCAACTGGAACTGGGGGCACCACCGCCGCCTTCCGGAGCCGATCCTGTCCAGCCGTTGACAGTCACATAGCCCACACCGCTTTCAACCAGTCGCCGTGCGAGCAACAGGTTCTGGCCGAGGGGATGCATCCCATATCGATTTCGCACACTGTCCGATTCACGACTCAATTCAAAAGGTTCACGTGCTTCAGGACCAGCGGTCAATTCAAAGGCGCGGCCGTAGATGTCCTGCCAGTCCTTTGTGGCGCTGGCGACTTCGCTGGATTGAAGGGAAGGGCTCAGTCCACTGAGCAAGCGGCGGCGTTCGAGCATGCGATCAGTTGCCACAGCAGCCTGCAGATCGTCCGGTGCTTTGAATGTGGGCATTGACGGATTGTCGGCGGCAGAACCGACAAATAGTGGACTGTGAGCCGCGCCGAGATGTCCCCCGGTTCCGATGTTGGGGGCGCAGAACACGGGATCACCGACGCACTTGATGAGCCACACATAGGGAGCAATGGTCTTCTCGTTTGGTCTGACCTTGGCCAAAATTGAGCCCATATACGGAGCATCCGGCGGAGCGGCGGCTTGCCCGCTCAGGCAATGATGCATTGCGTCAAAGTGGTTGCTGATGTTTCCGACATGTGTCATCGAGCGGATCAGGCTGAAATGATCCGTCAGCTGAGCCATTTTTGTATGCAGTTCGTTGATCTGCATGCCGGGGACAGTTGTGGCAATCGGCTTGTATGGTCCGCGAATCGTATCGGGCGCTCCAGGTTTCAGGTCCCAGGTATCCAGGTGACTAGGCCCACCGCAAAGCAAAATGAAGATACAGGATTTCTCTGCTGCACCTTTTCCGAGCCCGGCCTTCTCGTCCACGCCCGCCGCGACCATTCCTGGCAAAGCCATCGGCAACCCGCAGATCCCGGCAGCCTGCAATAGGTTTCGGCGAGACATGACATCGGACAACGCTTGTCGCATATCCATCGGGACTGCCCTTCGAACGAATCGATCGATGACAAAGAAACGAACGCCCATCTGAACAACACGGCTGCAC
>JAYUVA010000021.1:0-4946 GCA_043754375.1 Candidatus Kuenenia sp.
GCTCCATAACGTTGCTTCGAAATTCATCGGCACCCGGTGTGTTTTTCAGCCCGGACTCTGCAGCGGTCAGCACGCCAAGCGACAAATCCGCCAGCGTTGCTCTGTTTTCCTGAAGATTGTCGCGCTGCGTCTGGATCACGGAGCGGCTTTGTTCGATCTCGTCATTTTTCTGCCTGAGTTCTGCGTTTTGTTTTGAGACCAGGCTGTTGACTATCAAAAGCGCCGAGGTCGAAACCGTCAGCATTCCGACTGCGGTCCCGACGATCGTCCGATGCCGCTTGCTCCAACGAGTCAGACGCACTGTCCACGGCTCTGGGTAGGCCGCAACAGGCTCGTCAGCCAGCCACAGTTCAAGTTCTTCTGCCAGAGCCGCCGCCGACGAATAGCGATCTTCACTCCGGAGTGACATTGCTTTCAGGCACACGGCTTCGAGAGCCCTTGGTACCGTGCTGTCAATTTGTGAAGGCTTCAGAAATCTTCCTGACCGTACATCTGACAGCATGTTTTCTGGTGCTGCTTTTGCAATCGGTGAATGACCAGTGAGACTGCAATACAGCGTTGCTCCGAGGCAGTAAACGTCCGATTGCGGCCCAAGTGCGTCAAGTCGACCTTCAGCCTGCTCCGGACTCATGAAGGCCAATGTCCCAACAACCGTTCCCATGCGTGTCTCGGTTGAGCCTTCACCCGACATTGGAACAAGCGTAACTTCATCGTTCTCCTCGTGAGAACCCTTCTTCCCCACCGTCTTTGCAAGGCCCCAGTCAACAACCAAAGTCTCACCATACTTTCCCAGCATGATGTTGCCCGGCTTCAGGTCGCGATGCAGCACTCCACGGCTGTGGGCATATTCGATGGCGTTGCAAACATCCACGAGGCGTCTTATAAGTTTTCGCAACGCACTTCGCCGTTCACCAGCGGACATCAGACTCTGTTGATTATGCAGTCTGTCGATCGCCTCTTTCAGACTGTCTCCCTTTATGAACCGCATGACATAAAAGGGAGCACCTGATTCTGTTCGTCCGAGGCTGTAGACCGGCACAATTCCGGGATGTTCCAGGCGACCCGTGACTTCGGCTTCCATGATAAAGCGATTGCGACTTACGGGATCGCCGGAAAAGCGATCTTGAATTTCCTTCAAAGCAACTTCCCGATGAAGTTGGGTGTCCTCAGCGACGGAAACCTGCCCAAGGCCACCCATGGCATGCGGGCGCAGGATTTTGAACCGTCGATCGCCATCGACTTCCGTTGAGTTCATGATATGCGTTGTGTCGTTGACATGTGCATTTCCTGCCCCAATCTGAGTGGCATCATTCGCTCGCAAGTCGGCAATTCGACTGAGCGATTGGTCCACTTCAGAGTCATTCAAGGCATGCAGACGCTTACGCACTGACGAAGCTGAACTCAGGCCAGCAATGCTCTTTCCGGCATCGTTGTCATGAAGCAGAATATGCTTTTCCGCCATCGCCGTCAGGAATTCTCGGGTCTCCTGATTGATAGCCTGCTGCTGATGCAACAGATCTTCCAGGTTCGTGGGTTTTTGAAAGATCCATGCCTGCATCGCATTGATCAATTTGACCTGATCAATGAACTCCATCTGCAAGGCAAGGATTCCAACAAGCAAATTTCGATCTGTTGATCCCTTACTCATACAGAGTTCCAATTCCATCAAATGGACTCACGAACAATCTTAGAGCCAGTCAATCTATGCGGAAAAGTCCTCGTCACGGCGGAGCGTGACGGCTACTTTGCGATTTGCCAGTCACCGAGGCCGAACCCTCGTGAGGACGAAGTTTATGCACCGGAACAACTTCTGCCAACCGCCGCTTAAAAGCCAGCCACCGAAAGGCGTTTCAAAACCTGCCACCGTTGTGGGAAGCGCCCACCGGGTGTTGCGATGTCCCCACCGGGTTTCAGGATGCCGATCAGGTCGTTCAAACAGAGCTCCGTCAACCAGCTGGCACATTGCCGCGAATTGTCAATGACTAACGACGGCATGCACAAACCAGGCTTTGGCGAATTGATCCGAGGCTCTCAGGCAGTTTCCGCCGATCCGTATGCGTCGTCGATTCATCAGACCGTTACCGCAATGCGTTGATCGGTCCGGCCGGCGTTCAGCACCTCTTCAGCACCGACACCTTGTTTAGCCCACGAATGGCGCCGCGACTTTTACTCCGCAACTCACGTGAGGATTGCACCTTATGAAAAGCGGCTGCTGCTGAGCCAATGCGCGCCGGATGATGAAACCCTCATTCTCTTTCGGGGAAATCTGCGACAAAGCGTTCTCTGCTGAGCGGCGGCCATGCCCTGTTTGGGGGGCTTGAGCTGCTCTTGTCGAAAAATGGGAAATTTGCGATACGTCATAAGACCAGCAAGCTCGCCTTCGCCGGAAACCGAAAACATATTTGGGGCGTCCTTTTCATCACGTCGCGCCGTCGGGGTTCCCCCATCCGGCGGCAGTCTGGCTCAGCCTGCGAAACACTCCACACAACTCCTCACTGCCACCGTGTACACATTGTCCGTGATTCGCCTCAATGGGAAGCACGCGGATCAGAACTGTTTTCGGGTCCGGGTCTCTGATTCCGACTGCTTGGGAATGGGTGATGGTCGGCATTCTTCACCATGAAAACTGCAGTTCACCGGAGATCCTTGATGTTCGCACTCTCCTTTCGCCAGTCGTTGAAGACGCTGCTCAGATTCAGGCTGCCCTTCCCGGCACGGCGCGGCAGATCCGCCTTGCTGCGATTCGGACAACAATGGACTGCGGTGGAGGGTCTGGAAGTTCGCGCGCTGTTAGCTGCGACCTTCGGCGGCCCAAACACGATAACCGCGGACGCCAATGGAGCCCGTGCGGTGTTTTCCGCAGACGTGGATGGGGATGGGGATCTGGATGTGCTGAGCGCATCGGCCGCTTTTAACGGCAGCGAGATCGCGTGGTACGAGAACGACGGCAGCCAGAATTTCACGCTGCGCACGATCAGCACAAGCGCCGACGGTCCTGCCTCGGTTTTTGCCGCGGACGTGGATGGGGACGGGGATCTGGATGTACTCAGCGCGTCGTCCAGTAACAATAAGATCATCTGGTACGAGAACCTTGGAGGCCTTGACTTCGGCGATGCGCCCGCGCCATATCCGGTGCTGCTGTCAGAAAACGGAGCAAGACATGCCCCGACGGGACTGACCCTGGGCAGCAACCGCGACGGGGAGGCCGACGGCACGCATTCGCTCTACGCCGATGCCGACGGGGTTGATGAAGCCGGTGTGACGCTGGGAACGATTCGGGTCGGACAGTCGGGAGTCACCATCAGCGTCGCAGTTTCCGGGAGCGCCGGCAAGCTGGACGCATGGATCGACTTCAATGGTGATGGATCATGGGGCGGGGTGGGGGAGCAGATTTTTGCGTCGCAAAGTGTCGTCGTGGGAACGAACAACCTGGCATTCGACGTGCCCAGCCTGGCTGTCGCAGGCAAGTCGTTTGCGCGGTTCCGGCTAAGTACCGCCGGAGGGCTGACCCCGACAGGATCGGCGGCGGATGGCGAAGTTGAAGACTATAAGGTCATCGTCATCCCACTCCCTCCAACCATTACGGGACCTTCTTCCGTCACGTCCAGCCTTCGACCCGGCATTACCTGGACCGGCGTCCCGGGTGCCAGTAATTACGAGATCTGGATCAAGAATCAAAGCACCGGCGTCAATCCGTTTCACCCGGCAACCGGGAACGGAGGCACCTACATTCCAACAGCGGATCTTGGCATCGGACGATTCAATCTGTGGATGCGTTCCCGCGGGCCTGACGGCGCGGACTCGCTGTATACTGGCCGGTACAACTTCACGATTCAGACACCTGCCGTAATGCACGATCCTGGGCCGTCGCTGGCGACTCATCGGCCGACGCTGACGTGAGACCCCCTGCCGGGCGCTGTGAAGTATGACCTGTGGATCGACAGTACACTGCCGTCGGTCAGTTCGTTTATTCGCAATCAGAATGTCACCGGTACCTCATGGACGCCGTCAACGGACATGCCTCTCGGTCTCTACCACGCATGGGTTCGCGGGATTGCAGCCGACGGCACTCCCGGCGGATGGTCAGCGACGAGAATTTTAAGCGTGATGCCAGCCCCGACAGTGACTCAGGGCATCAACTCAACGTTTGACCGAACTCCCACGTTTGCCTGGAACGCGCTGCTCGGTGCGGCGGAGTACGAAGTGTTTGTCCGCAATCGCAACACCAGCGTGACCACTTGGTATCAGCAGCACATCGCGGCCCTGAGCTTCACGCCGGCAACTGCGCTGGCCGATGGGCCGTATCGCGTCTGGGTCGTCGGTGTCAGCAGTTCCGGCGTGCAAAGCTTGTGGACGGCCCCGATAGATATCTCGATCGGCGGACAAACGAACCAGTTGACGCCCCACGGGATCCTCACGATACTTTCAGTCCGGATCACCCCAAAAGCATTTGTTCTGGACATCAGGGCACGACAGTCGGCGCCGCCGATCGTGTCATCACTGCTGTTGAGGATCCTGGACAATTGTTTCCAGCGGCCCATGACGCCGTCTTTGTCGCATGGCCGTGTCGTGGCGTTGAACAACTGTAACGGACCACGGGCATCGCCGTGAAGGATTTTATGCGCCAAATTCGCGAGTATCGCAGGGCGACATCGTTTCATGGCACACTGAACCCCAACGGGGTTTTACAACAAAGCCTGGGGTCGCCGTGACAACGGCGCACCCCAGGAAAAACGTCACAAAACCCAGTGAACCCCAATGGGGTTCCACATTGCAATTGCCGATTTGGGTTCAAGAATCGGGGGATGTGGAACCCCGTTGGGGTTTGAAACAATTCCAATTCGTTTACCTGGGGTGCGCCGCAAAGCGGCGACCCCAGGCTTTGTTGTGAAACCCGTTCCGGGTTGAATCACACGATTTCCCTACAAATAATCCTTCACGGCGTT
>JAYUVA010000022.1:0-4244 GCA_043754375.1 Candidatus Kuenenia sp.
ATCGGCGGTGCCCGGTCGATCGTGGATCTGGAAATGACGGGCAGTCAACTTGTGCGAAACGGTCATACCATTCCCGTCGATCGTGAATCCAGACGCGGCTGGGGACGAGTCGAATTGCCGCGCGATGCCAACCTGTCGGATAACGTTTTCGATTTTGTTTACGCCGAACCTGCGGTTCAAAAAACCGTAATTGTTACTGACGACGCACAGGTCGCCGAGTTGCTGCAATTGGCGGCGGAAACACCCTCCGACAGAAATCTGATCTATGAATCGCAACTCGTGCCGTCAACGCAGACGGCCGTCATCGAGTGGGACACGACCGCACTGGTATTGTGGCAGGCTCCGTTGCCGACCGATGTCATCGCGAAGCAATTGGAGTCATTTGTGGCCCAGGGCGGATGTGCAATGTTCTTTCCGCCGGAGTTACCCGACGATCAACAGTTATTCGGTACGCATTGGGGTCAGTGGAAAGAACCCGATGGCAGCGATCATTTCGCACTGTCTCGCTGGCGAACCGATGCAGATCTGTTGAGCAACACGCTCAGCGGCACGCCACTTCCCGTCGGACAGGTGACCACGTATCGCGCGTGCGATGTTGAGAACGAACAGGCGACCGTGCTGGCTCAGCTGGAAAATGGCCCGCCTCTGCTTCTGCGAGCGAACACAGATCTTGGCGCGGCCTGGTTTTGCAGTACGCTGCCGACGACTGAATGCTCGAATTTTGTCAGCAACGGCATCACTTTCTACGTCATGATTCAGCGTGCCGTCGCTCGCGGTGCCGCCGCATTGGGGGAAGCGCGACAGTACGACTGCGGGACACTTAAGGCGAGTGTTGCAGATTCCTGGGCTCCTCTCGACGAGGTCTCCGAAGGCGTCTTGCTGTCGCAACGAACGCTGAACAGCGGCCTTTATGAAACTCCCGAGACTTCGTTTGCACTCAATCGCCCGCTGACGGAAGACGGGGTCGAAGTGCTCAGCGACGGGACTCTTGAACAAATACTCAGCGGCCTGAATTACACTCGCATCAACGACAAAGCTGGCAGTACGATGGCATTGGCAAGCGAAGTCTGGCGCACGTTTCTGATACTGATGATCATCGCGCTCATGGCCGAAGCACTGTTGTGCGTCCCGGAAAAAGCACCGCCAGCCGCAGAAGTGAAACCGAAGAAGCGCGAACCAACAACACAGCTAACTCCGTTTCCCAAAAAAGTGTCGATTATCAAAACGTGAATTGCGACTTGCCCCAACGGGGCACAAGACACAACATCAACACCTTGAAAACGAAATTTACATGAGCTTCGTCTGGACATTCGCCACACTCATCATCTCCACGATCGTGCTGATCGCGGCGGCGATTTGTTGTTTTATCAGCTGGCGACGAAGCGGATATTCGCGGTCGATGATGTGGCTGGAGATCTTTCGGTTTGTACTCATTGCGCTGGTCCTGATCACACTGAACCAGCCGGAGTTCACTCAGGAGATTAAACCTCAGGAGCAACCCACGCTCGTCGTGCTGCACGATGTTTCGGGGAGCATGCAGACTCAGGATGTTATCAACCCGCAGGCACCGGCGGAGAAGCCGAAAAATCGAGCCGACGCAGTCGCACCGCTGATTCTGCCGGAGCTCTGGAAGTCTCTCGAAGGCCGCATGAAGATTGTGTTTGAACCGTTTTCCTCGCAGCCGCCCGTCGGCGCAAAAGGAACTGACCTCAGCGGCGCTCTGCAATCCACCGCCGACAAATACCCGAATCTGCGAGGCGTCGTGCTGTTGTCCGATGGTGACTGGAACATCGGACAATCTCCTGGAACCGCGGCGTCAGCACTGCGAGTCAGGAATGTGCCCGTATTTGCCGTCGGCGTCGGCAGTGAAGAACGACTGCCTGACATGCAGCTCGCCGCGTCGGACGCTCCGACTTTCGGTGTCGTCAACAAGTCGCTGCGGATCCCATTTCGAATCATCAGCTGGCTGCCCGCAGATCGTGACGTCAAGGTGTCACTGACGGGGACGCGCGGCGAGACCATCGAAAAGACGGTGCGCGTCTCTGGCATGGGGCAACAGCAGGATACGATCGACTGGAAACCCGAAAAGACCGGTGAGTATTCTTTGACGCTCGAAATACCCGTAGATGAATCCGAAACTCTTCCAGACAACAACAAGCTGACAATCCCGATCACGATTCGCGACGAAGAGCTGAAGGTGCTGGTGGTCGAATCGTATCCCCGCTGGGAATATCGCTACCTGCGAAATGCGCTGGAACGTGATCCGGGTGTCGAAGTGAATTGTTTGTTGTTTCATCCGGATCTGGATGGCGTCGGCGGCGGTCGCGGGTATCTCGATCAATTTCCGACAGAGAAGGAACTGTTCGATTACGACGTCGTATTTCTGGGCGACGCGGGGATTGGTTCAAGGCAGCTCACGCCGCAGGATTGCGTGAACCTGAGGCAGCTTGTTCGCAGCCAGGCGGGCGGGCTGGTATTTCTGCCAGGCTTTCGAGGTTTTCAGAATTCGTTGCAATCCAGTGAGCTGGACGAACTGCTTCCGGTGGTGCTCGACCAGGCGAATCCGAAAGGAAATGGTTCATCACGACCTGCCCGGTTCTCACTCACCGAAGCCGGACGCCGCAGCCTGCTGACTCGTCTGGAACCCGACGACAACGAGAACGAACGAGTCTGGAATGCGCTGCCTGGGTTCCATTGGCACGCGGCGGCTTTGCGCGCAAAAATCGGCTCACAGGTATTGGCGACGCATGATGCCGAATCCACTTCGTTTGGCAGAGTCCCCCTGATTGTGACACGCACAGTTGGCACCGGCAAAGTGCTGTTCATGGGCACTGACGGTGCCTGGCGCTGGCGAAAGGGTGTTGAGGACCTGTACCACTATCGCTTCTGGGGGCAGGTCGTGCGTTGGATGGCCTATCAGCGAAACATGTCACAGGGCGAAGCCATGCGTCTGTTCTATTCGCCCGATCGGCCTGAAGCTGGCAACGTGCTGACTTTGAACGCCAACGTCATGAGTACCGCCGGAGATCCGCTGCGAACCGGCACCGTCGTCGTACAGACCATGTCACCGTCCGGTCAGACTGATTCCGTGCGACTCGCTCCCGCCGGCGAAGATGCGTGGGGTCTGTTCACAGGGACGTTTATTCCAACCGAAGGCGGCCAGTATCAACTCGTCACAAGTTGTGCCGAAACCGGCGGACGCCTTGAGACCATTATCGCCGTTCTTGGCCAGGAAAAGGAACTCATCGGCCAGCCCGCTCGACTCGATGTGCTCAAAGAGATCGTCCAGGTCACGCGCGGAGAACTCACCACGGTGGCGGAAATTCAAAACCTCGTCACCCGCATCGCGGCCCTGCCGGAACCGGATCCCATCATCCGCCGCTTCCGCCTCTGGAGCCACCCCGCCTGGGGCGCGATGATCGTCGTGCTGCTCGGTGCGTTCTGGACCGGTAGAAAACTGGCGGGATTGGCGTAAACGGCCTTGGCGAGTGGCATGCGTCAGCGTCCCGCACGGTAGCTGCCGACAAACACGCGACCATTCCTGAAGGCCCTCTGAAAACTCAACTCAGTGAACTGCATCAGTCGTCACCGAAACGCATTAATAGAAACAAAATGTGCCGGAACAATTGTGCGATGGAACCAAAGATCATCATCGCACCGGCTACATGTGCGGTGGTTGGAAGATGGTGCATGATCAATGAGGTCTGGTACAGAATGTAGCCGCACATCAGCGCCACGATTGCGCCGGAAATCATTGTTCCCACATGGAATCCGCCAAACAGCCCGAACATTGACAGAATTCCGACACCCAGAATCGCCATGCCGCCGACAAACAGGAAGTTTCTGAGAAACGAAAAATCAGCCTTCGAAAACACGACAAAGAGCGTGAGTCCACCCGTGATCAGCAACGTCAGAAACGCAGCCTGTCCAATCAGGTTAGGGTTGATCCGGAGTGCAAACCAGATCGCCGGAACGACGAACACCGATTCCGCGACGGTGAACATGCCGAGTCCAAGATACTGCGATGCCTGTGAGGCACCACTATAAGCCAAATGCTGAGCAAACCAGGTGACCGCCATAAACCCGATCAACGCGATCCACCACGTGCGGGGTCCGAACAGCATCATGATCGAATCATCCAGCGTCGTGCTGAAGTACAGGAACTCCAGCCCGATCAGAAACAGAACCGCACCGAAAACATGCAGATAGACCTTCCGGAGAAATGCGAGACGGTCACTGAGTGC
>JAYUVA010000023.1:0-5314 GCA_043754375.1 Candidatus Kuenenia sp.
CCAACGCTTTAATCCGGAGCCCTGAATCCAGGTCCGATGCGTGTTTGTCGGTCCCCACCAGTACAGAAACGGTTCGTCAGCTGTCCGCGTTTTCAGAAAATCCTGAAAATTGCCACGCACTTCATCGAGCAATTCCTGTTGCGTGCGATCCGAGTCTTCTGCGGAGAACACGTGTTGCGAAAACTTGATCATTCATCGTTCGTTCCTTTCAGGAGTCAGCAGAAATTCATCACCCTCAGCCAGCGGATATCCATTCACGAACGACCGCCCATCGACCGCCTTTCGACCTTCGGGTTGCAGTTTCAGGATCTCAAGCCATCCGTCGCCCGCTCGAACCAGCAAACGCCCTTGATGTTCAACGACTCTGCCGACGATTTCGCTGCGTCCCGGTACGCTGCTGTCGGGATATCCCGCGTCAGAGACACGGGCAACACTGATCACCGATGCATCGCGGTCAGGGATGACAGCAACCTGCGACACAATACAGCGCAACAATGGGTGGTCTCGTCGTGCGAGCAGCGACGATGCCTTTGGCCACGGCTGCATCGCTCGAATTTGACAATCGATTTCATGCCCGGACTTCGACCAGTCAATCACTCCGGCTTCGCGCGGAATCTTCGGCGCGAGCGTCACAAGTGCTGTATCCTGCGGCTCAAATACGGCAGTCCCTGCCTCGAGATTCTGCAGGACTTCCAGAGTGAGCGGAACCGACAATTCCGCGAGCCGCAACATGAGCTCTCCCGAGGTCTCCGATTCGCCAATCGGTGTTGCGACGCGCCCGACCATCGGCCCGGAATCCAGAGACAGTTCAATCTGAAAAATAGTCACGCCGGTGACAGCATCACCTTTCCAGATCGCATATTGCACGGGAGCCGCACCACGAAAACGCGGAAGCAGAGAACCGTGCAGATTGAACGCACCGAGTCGCGGAATCGCAAGCAGTTCGGACTTCAGAATCTGACCGTACGCCGCCACAATAAACAGATCAGCCTGAAGTGAGCGGAGCGTATCCAGCATCTCCGGGTGATTCACCCGTTCAGGCTGAAACACGGGCACCGCCTTTGCGACCGCCAGTTCCTTCACTGGATTTGCATGCTGATGATGTCCACGCCCCGTCTTATCCGGTTGCGTCAGCACTCCGACGATCTCATGCAGTGAATTCAACAGCGCACGAAACGGTGGAACAGCAAATTCTCCGGTCCCCATCAGAACAATTTTCAATGACATTGTATACTCTGAATTTGGAGGGTGTGACAAACGGCTGACGAGCCGTGCAGACACACGCTCCTGCTCGACTCGGAGAGTCAAGTTACCGTGAGACATCTAAAACGCCGGGCGTTCGAGGAGCTTTTCGACAACTTTACGACGGCTGCCGGTGGCTTCGTAGATCTCCACCTGTCGTCGTGCACCGCTGGCGGCGGGAAGCGTCAGCACAGATTTCAATTCGGCAAGACAATTGAGTTCAATGGCCGTTGGTGTCAGCCGCGAGGTTAACTCTTCCACAAGTTCCGGAACTGAACGCTGTTGAAACGTCGTGGAACTCACCAGCGCAGCGTCGGCGCCGTAACGCGTCGCACGCCATTTGTTCTGTTCGACCATCATCGGATGGTACTCCGACAGGAACGTACCTTCATCGATCTCGTTCGAAATCGTATGCACAAGACACTGCACGAGGGCCGTAATCGCGAGCACGTGATCCAGGCAAGGCGGCACATCACAGACACGCAGTTCCACCGTTCCAAAATCATGATGCGGACGGATGTCCCACCAGATTTCGCGAATCGAATTGATAAATCCGGTTTCCCGCAGATGCTTGACCAGCCAGACATATTCGCTCCAGTTTCGCATTTGGTAGGGAAGACCGGCCGTGGGAAGTCCTTCCATAATTTTGGAACGATTTGACTGCAACCCTGTTCTACGACCTTCCCAGAATGGTGAGTTCGCGGACAACGCCAGCAGCAACGGGATGTAGTGCAACATCCGGTCACAGACCATGACGGCCTTATCGCCGGAATCGACACCGATATGCACATGCAGGCCAAATGTCACCAAACGGCGGACGACGTCTTCCATCAACATCACGAGTCGCGCGTAGCGTTCGTGATTGGTGATCTTCTGATGCCGCCACGAAGAAAACGGATGAGTTCCGGACCACAGCAGCCGGACGCCCATCGGATGAATGATTGATTCCAGTTGAGTCAGTTTTTCGCGCAGATCCTCGCCCACTTCGCGCACGTTGCGGCAGATCCGGGTGTTGATCTCAACATAACACTGCATGAGTTCCGGCTTCACGGAATCGCGCAAGTGGTCGGGTAGTGCGGCCAGAACCTGATCGATTGCACTTGTCAGCGCCAATTCTTTGGCATCGATCAGTTGGAGTTCAATCTCAACCCCGATCGTGGGGCTGGTATTCGGAGTGAATCGCATTATCGGCATGACAATGACTCCGGCCCGATCATTGCCAGCAGCAGAGCCGAGCGTGCGATGATTCTTGCTCCCAGCGGAATCGCAGTTTCATCGATATCAAAGATCGGTGAGTGCAGCAGCGGCCAGTCGCCCTCCGGCCCGGCACAACCCAGGCGAAACTGAGCTCCGCGAACGTGATCGGTGTAAACGGCAAAGTCTTCCCCCCCCATGCTCGGGCGATCGATCAGCACAATGTTCTCGCCGCCGAGTACCTGAATCGTCGCTGCTTCAATCGCGGACATCACAGTCACATCGTTGATCACAGAACCAAGCGGGCTGCGATACGTCACGTCAATCGTATTCCCGGTCGCGGCGGCGATTCCCGTACAGATCTGCCGAATACCGCTCAGCACATTGTCTCGCGTTCTGCAATCGGTGGATCGGAGTGTGCCGGCGATTTCAACCAGATCCGGAATCACATTCGACGCCGTGCCCCCATGAATTGAACCGACAGAAAACACCATGGGTGTCAATGAGTCGGCTCGTCGCGGCACGCACTGATACAATGCAGACACCAGCATCGCGGCTGTTCCGATCGGATCGCTCGTATGCTGCGGTCTCGCGGCATGACCACCTTTGCCTCGCACTTCAATGAGCACTTCATCGACCTGTGCTGTCAACACGCCGTAGCGAATCCCGACTCTGCCAGCCGGGATTGTCGGATCAACATGCAGTCCCAGAATTGCCGACACGCCGTGGAGCGCGCCGTCTTCCACCATCCAGTTGGCTCCCTGAGCAGTCTCTTCGGCGGCCTGAAAAATAAATCGCAGATGTGCGGACGGAACTTCCGATTCTGGTAATCGTCTCTGAAGAGCGCTCATGAGCTCCGCCGCCGCCAGCACCACAGTCGTGTGCGCATCGTGGCCGCATGCGTGCGCAACTCCTGCACAACCCGACGCATATTCAATCGACTTGCGATCGTGCATCCTCAAAGCGTCAATGTCCGCGCGAATGGCAATAATCGGAGCATCCGCAGTCGGTGAGCCGATCTTCAGATCCGCAATGACTCCCACACCGCGTTCGGGGATGTTCGGCACAATGCCCAGCGAAACAAGTCGTGCGGCAATAAACTGCGTGGTCCTGATTTCTTCGCCGCTGGGCTCCGGATGAATGTGCAGGTAGCGACGGACTGCAATCCAGTCCGAACTTCGTTCGTCAGCGATCCGATCAAGCAGCAGTTCAAACGGAATCATCCGTTCGATGTCTGCCGGAGCGACTCGCCAACCTGATCCCGCTCTTCCCGAACTCATTGGATCTCCGAATGAAGGTACTTCTGTGGCATTGTGCCTCGACTCTCCGAGGCGAGTCGTCCCGCCACGGAGTGACGGGCAACATTTGTAGGCACGACAAAAGGATGATGACTTCAGCCCCTGCCACGTCAAGCGGCAGTGCGGATTTTCATGCTCGGAACGGTTGTCTCAGGACTGAGCAGGCAAAATTCAGAGAAAACACTGGTTTGCCACCAAAATATTCAGGGAATTGAACAGCTTGGCAGGCCTCGGATTGAACGCCCGAACCTGGTTGCTAAGCTGTCACGTTTTTCTCAAACTCATTGCTTCACGGCGATGGCTTGAGGCCATGTCACGAGGCACATTCAGTGACCGGTCATCGCCGCCATGTGTTCAGGCGGCGAAAGGCCACGGTGCCGCTCTTAATGAGACTGACGATCCCTCATGCCAGGTTCAAGTTCTGCACAGTCCGCGTCTACTGCCACTGAAGTCCGTCTGAGTCCTGCGACGGCGGCTCAGCAGGAGCGAATCCTGGTCATGGACTTCGGCTCGCAGACCGCGCAACTGATCGCTCGCCGTGTTCGCGATCAGAACGTGTTCTGTCAGGTAGTAAGGCATGATTTGTCCGCCGACCGCATCAGGGCACTCAATCCCAGGGGCATCATCCTGTCTGGTGGTCCGGCCAGCGTCTATGGCCCCGGCGCACCAACGATCGATCCTGTCATCTTTGATTTGAAGATCCCGATCCTTGGGATATGTTATGGGATGCAGGTCACCTGTCACGCACTTGGCGGAAAAATCCTGCCCGCGCATGCACGCGAGTTCGGCCGCGCACCGTGTACGCGGTCGAACAAAAGTACTGCGACCAATTCCCTGTTCGACGGCATTCCAAAGACGTTTAATGCCTGGATGAGTCACGGGGATCAGGTTGAAACCCTGGCAGGCGACTTTGAAACGATCGCATCAACGGCCACATGCCCCAACGCTGCCGTCCGCCACAAATCCCGCGTGATCTACGGCCTGCAGTTTCATCCCGAAGTGACTCATACGCAGTTCGGTGGTCACCTGCTGGCCAACTTTGTTCTGAAGATCTGCGGCTGCGAAGGCACATGGCGGATCAGTTCGCTCATCGAAGAACAAATCGAACGAATTCGCAGAATCGTGGGTACCGATCAAGTCATCTGCGGATTATCCGGTGGCGTGGATTCGTCCGTTGTGGCCGCATTGATTTCGAACGCAATCGGCAAACAGCTGTCCTGCATTTTTGTGGACAACGGAATGCTGCGAAAGGATGAGCGGCAACAGGTCGAAGATCAGTTTTCGAAGCACTTCAAAACGGATTTGCACGTCGTCGATGCCCGTGAGAGATTTCTTGGTGAACTCGCCGGTGTCTCGGAACCCCAGCAGAAGCGTAAGATCATTGGCAAAGTCTTTATCGATGTCTTTCGAGATGAAGCGAAATCGATCCCGAACGCAAAATATCTGGCGCAGGGCACATTGTATCCCGACGTGATTGAATCCGGAGCAAATCCGGACGGCCCGGCGGCGACGATCAAGTCACACCACAATGTCGGTGGCCTGCCGGCGGAGCTGGGTTTTGAACTGATCGAACCGCTGCG
>JAYUVA010000024.1:0-2638 GCA_043754375.1 Candidatus Kuenenia sp.
GCACCCACTTTGGAAGTTCCCATAATGGGGCGACCGCAGGCCATGGCTTCGTTCAGACACAATCCCCATGTTTCGTTGTACCTGGAAGGAAGACACACAATATCGGCAACACGATAAATCACCGGCATTCGCTGCTGATTCTGAAAAGGAAGGATACGAATGCTCTTGTGCCCAGCCACTTCCTGCTGCAGTTTCTCCTCAAGCATGCCGTTTCCCACAAGGAGCAGCCGCAGATTGGCTCGCTGGGATGCGGCCGCAAGAAAGGTACGAACCATCCCGAGTGGATTTTTCTTCGGTTCGAACTTCCCGGCAAACAGGATGACGACATCGTTGTCTGCAAACCCCAGTTCACGGCGAAGCAATTGCGAGTCCCTTTCGTATTCGCCATCAGCACCCGCAAAACGCCGATTGTCGATAGCATGTGGTGCCACGACTAATTGCTGCTCCTGTAATCCGTATTTCAGAAAGTATTGTTGACTTTGGGAGCCCACCGGAAGCGCGAAGTCGACGTGTCGGTAAACGTAGTGCAGAATCCAGGACCTGATTTGCGATTTGATACCTGGGGTGACATCCAGGAGTGTGGAATCTCCGCGGAACAAGACCGGCACTTTTCCGTGATAATGACGCATCACACGGATGTGGCTGCGAAAATTCCATCCCAGCACCAAAACTGCGGCGGGATCAAAGTGTTCCAGTTGCGTGATCAGGTCCGGCGAATCCATATTCCAGAATGTGCGACGTCGCGTTGTGGAGGAAGGTTCCGCCAGTTGAAACTCATAACCTTCCGTCAGTGGGATATCCCAGGCAATCTCGCGACCAAATCCTGGATCATGGACGGCCTTTGAGCCTGCATGCCAGGTAAAGAACACACGCAGGTCAATTTCAGGCTGCTCCGCCAGTTGCCGAAACCAAGGTGCATTGTACTGCACCGGGTGCGTCGTCACGATGGCGAGTCTTCTTGATACGCTCATCGGTTTTCCTGAACACCGGCAGCATGAGAAAACACATTTGCCAATGTTCGCGACATGTGCATTGATGTGTAAGGCTCGAACTGCTCCCAGTCAGTTTGCGGAACCGATTCAGACGCACCTGAGAAAAACCAGCGGTTCAAAACCTCGGCAGCGATTTCTTCCGGCGTTGAACTTTCGCCAAACGACACGGAAACTCCACAGCGACAACGATCCATAATATCACAGACACTGCTGGACTCGTGAAACACCGTTAGCAGAGGTTTTTTCGCCAGAACGCAGGGATAGATTTTAGACGCTGTGTAGCCAGAATCATTCGATCCAGGAACAATCAATGCGTCGGCATCCAGCAGGCATCGCATCACCTGAAAATATGGAATTCGATCCGTTTGTTCATGAACATACTGAGCAATTCCTAAATCCCGGGCGATCGGGAGGATGCGTTCCTGAGCCCGTCTGCCCGTGGCATAGTCTGTTCCTACGAAATGCAACCGAATGTTGTCAAAGCGTTTTGCATCCTGGCGGAGTGCCGAGCGAAACGCGAGCAGAATTGCCGTTACTGATTTACGCATGTAGGGGCCTGCGACGCCCGCGTAGAGCCAGTGGCGAAATTCATCGCGAGGATCAAAAACAGGATTTTTGACGTTGCTGTCAGCCGCCACGGCAAAGTCCGTGGACGCCCCGCCAAATGGCAACACGGTAAATCTGCTGTCTGGCAGACTGTAACGCTGGCCCAACTGCTGTGCGTAGGCGGCCGACACGACAGTGATATGTGCCGCCTTCCGCACGATGTTTGGCTCCGCTCGTTTTGCCAACGCCTGCATGATACCATGCTTGAAGTGCCCGCCGGGCGGTCGTAGATTATTCTGCTGATAATAATCCGTGATCCATGGATCCTGATAATCCAGCACGTATGGGATATTAAATTTCTTTAGCCAGTAAGTGCCCAGCTGAAACACGCCAAATTCTGTCGTCGAAATATAGACAAGATCATAGGCTTCCTGATCCAGCAGGCGGCTTCCTGCGGCACGAAGTCCGGGCAACGCTCGGAATGACAAGCTTCCGACACCGAGAGCCCGGGTCCACTTCAACGGAAGTGCGTCAGTTCGGTGAATCGCGACATCGTCGGGAATACTCCCGGTCAGCAACTCATCCTGCGGAGCCGGGACAAACTCCGGCTTTACGCACAGAACTGACGCAGACCAGCCAAATTGACGCAGCCAAGGCAACGCCAGTCGCACACGATGCATATCGGGGGCATTGCTTGGAGCAAACCGCGGACAGACAATCAGGACCCGCCGGCAGTCTGCACGTTCCATCGCAGATGCGTTAGTCATGAATGTTGGAAACCCGGGTGGGCATGCGGTGATGCGGCGTGGATTTCGCGATGATTCGAGGATCCCGAAGGCCACGCAGCCAGAGATACAGGCGAGACAGCTTGAATCTCAAACGGCGGCCGACGTCGGCTTCGTGAATCAGGATGCGACGCACCGCATAGGGATCCTCCAGAACGGTGCGACCGTGTGAGAAAATGCTGCATGCATATTGATAACCGGCTTCGCGACAAAGTGCGGTGTGTCTTCGAGGCACAGCACCAAATGGATACGCCAGCGTCTGCACAGACACACTGGTCATAGCCTCGATTGCCTGCCGCGATTCAACAAGTTCTC
>JAYUVA010000025.1:0-4906 GCA_043754375.1 Candidatus Kuenenia sp.
GCCTGCCGAAGACGATACGTTTTCGAAAAGTCTGCTCGAAAAAATCGGCATGAAAGACCTGTCACGTCTGGAACAGAAGCGAATTCCGGGCGCAATCAGCGAAGATGATCAGCCAGAACGAAAGACCCTGGAATGAACACACCTACCCTCTGAAATCGGGCTGAACGCCCTGCGAGAGACCCCACCATGCCTACGCTGCTTGTTGTTGACGACGTGGCCACAGATCGACTCAGGATTGCCGGATTGGCTGCCCGCTGGATGAAAAGTACTGTGCTGCAGGCGGCCGATGGAGCCACCGCGTTGAAGATGATCGAACAGCATCAGCCGGATATTGTGCTGACTGACCTGCACATGCCGGAAATGGATGGATTGCAACTTGTGGAAGCGATTCGGGATCAGTACCCCTACATTCCGGTCATTCTGATGACGGCTGACGGAAGCGAAGAAATTGCGGCCATCGCATTGCAAAAAGGCGCGGCGAGTTACGTCCCCAAGCGCAATCTGGCTCAGAATCTGGAACGCACGTTGCAGCAGGTGCATGTCACCGCCCGGGATGCTCAGATCCAGCCTGAAATTATGCACCAGATTCAGTTCACGAAGACGGAGTTGATCCTGTACAACGATCGCCAGCTGATTCGATCCACTGTGGGATTGCTCGTCAACTTTCTGCGCTGCATGCCGCTGGGCGATGAAACCGAACGCATGAGAACCGGTATCGCCCTGGAAGAGGCCATGCTCAACGCCTACTACCACGGCAATTTTGATGTGAACGGAGTGAAAGACGCCACCCCGCAAACCTATGACGCGATCGCCGCCGATCGATCCTCCGATCGTGATTACGGGTTGCGGCGAATTTTTGTTCTCGCCGATATTACACGCGAACGCGCGGTCTTCACGATCCGCGACGAAGGCAAAGGCTTCGACCCGACTCCATTTCTCGAGGGCCGCGTGAAACCACTCAACGACCGTCATCGCGGAATCCATCTGATGTCCACCATCATGGATGCGATTGCCTACAGCCCATCCGGCAACGAAGTCACCATGACCCGCAATGCAATCACCGGCATGGCGGACTGAAGTGGCACCAGCCTATTTCGCCGGCAGTCCCTGAACGACCGGCGTGGCTTCTTCGTCATAGAAAAAATTGGCCATGAGATGTTCCGCACAGAATAGGAGAATGACCAGCCCCATCAGGACCGGAAAGACCTCAATTCCAAGGCGACCCATACGCACCGCGCGTTGCAATTCCTGAGCATCATGGACGATGGCGACGTTGCTGCCTGCCAGCATCGCGTTCAACTGGTCGTCGCGGATTTTTTCCAGATTGCTTTCTTCATCACGCATGTTCACGGAAAACGCAGCTTCAAACGGACTGCGAGCTTCGAATGGCTTCAGACGATAGTGTCCGGCGTCGGTGGCATCCGTCAGCAGCACCGACGATTCGTCGGCCAACATCGATCCTCGCGTCTGCCGCAGGCCAGGACGGCGTAACAGGTACTGATCGAATCGCTGACTGGCAGGCACCGGAATGACAATGGATTCACCGGCAATGTAGTTTCGTTTTGTGTTGCTGGCTCCTGTCAGATGTTGCAGAATCTTGTCGGTCAGCATCAAAAATGACCAGTTGTCGACGACAAAGTTATTCCACTGACTTCCACCGTCCCGCAAATTGTCCATCGCCGACGTGAACATCAGGCAGCGTCCCTGCCCGATCGTACGTTCCATAAGCGCCGGTCGATCTCCCGGTCCTGTGAATCCCAGCAGAGTTGTGGACTTCGGATCTGCATCCACAGCCCAGCAACGATCAAACGCGGCGCGGGATAATTCTACTCGCGCCGATTCTTCCTGAGCGAACTCACGCGTCACGGGATGCTGCTCTGTGATCAGTTTCAGCTGCCCCGGTTCCGTATTGAAGTTGACGGAGAGCAACGGCGTGCCAGGAAGCAACTCTTCTGCGGAATTTACCATCCACGCGCCCGGTTCAATTTTTTTGGAACCGGCTACGACAAACACGCCGCCGCCTGCGTTCGCAAAACTCCGCAGACTTTCCCACAGCCGCTCTTCCGGACGCTGGCAATTCACCAGCATCACCACATCAAAATCTGATAACGTCTGTTGCGCAGCCTGTGCCGTCGTCACACTGGTACATTCGCAGTACTTAATTCCCTGCTGCTCCAGTTGAATGGGTTGCAATGCGTTTCGCAGGTAAAGGCTTTCTTCCAGCCGATCCGCAATCAACAGGACACCGGGCTTTGCGCGAACTCCGCAGGTAAACGAACGAACGTTGTCCTCAGGCAGTGGATCCTCGGACGTCAGGCGTACGATGCCCTCCACAAACGGCTGAGTGCCGGTAATACGAAGGGTCGTTTGAACCTGTGACGCTCCGTCTTCAATCTTAACGATCTGAGGTGCGCCTGCGCGGGTTTCTACCCCGTTCTCCAACAGTAACGTTTCCACGGTGGTCATCGTCGGACCTCCCGGCGTGGAGGATACGGTCATGGTCATCAGCAGGTCCCGCCCCGCAACACTGGTTTCTTCCGACAAAGTCAGGTGCGAGATCGCCGCATTGATCGGCTGCGGGACAGCAACGTCCACAAGATAGACCTGCAGCCAGTTGGCCGCCTTGAGCGCATCAGACAGTCCACTCTCATCCGGTTCACGCCAGGCGGTTTTTGAAAAATCAGTCAGCACGTAGATTTCACGGGCGTGAGTATCGGAATTGCCGCCAGTCCCCGTTCGTTCCTGATCCTGCGCGCGGTCATCGATCTGAAACTGAATCGCCGCTTTCAGACGACGATTAATGGGTTCCGGAACAGTCGTCATTTCTAACGTGTCCAGACGCGAGGCAGCGCCGCCAAGATCGGCCTGGAAGACAATATCGTCGTCGGCGTTCAGGCCGGAAATCGCTGCACGACTTCCCGCAGGAAATCGCCCGAGATGTTCGCGAACCACTGTCCGCGCTTGTTCAAGCCGAGTCTTGTTTTCAAGGCGATAGTTCATACTCACGCTGGTATCGACAAGAAATACTGCCGCGACAGGAACGTCTTCTGTGGCCTCATTCCGTGGCGCGGAAAGTTCTGCGCGCACCCGCAGTCCCCAGGGAATTCCAACGGCGATCATCGCGGCCAGTGTCCCCAGCACGACACACCATAATCGCAGCCGGCCGCGTCGATCTTTCTGATCGAATGACGCCATGCGTTGCGTTGCCGCGCGATGCGTGAGCCAGAAATACGCAGCGCATCCTGTAGCGGCAGTCAGAGCCAGAATCATCCATTCCCACCACCGCAGACCGTACCGTGCAGCCGGCAGTGACGGCCTTGCAATCGCAAGCACCAGCACGGCAATCAACAACGATCGCAGGATGAGCAACAACAAATGCCGCAACTGCATCCGCCGTGAATTAGAGACTTTTCGAGTCTTCAACAAACGCAGCGCCGGAAACTCGATACGCTTTGGTTTCGCCCGCATGATCATGTGCAGGATCACCGGTAACGCCGCCAGTCCGAGGCCAAACAGCAGGCTGGCATTGATCAGTGACATGCAGAACTTTCCCTGAGAATCGGAGCCGGTTCACGTTCCATCGAAAATCGGCCGTGCTCCAGAAAACATTTTACCGCCGCGATCGCCGTGTCGTCGCTCATTAAAAACGAATGGATTTTCGGGATTCGCAGAAAGTCGCAGGCCCCGGCCAGCCTGGCGCTGGCGATCGTCACCGTCCCGTCATCGTCACCGGGAAGCAGCGGATTGAAACCGCGTTCGTCGCCCTTGCCACCCGCGATGACCCCAAATTCGAAAGTCGGTGTTGGCAGAGAACCGATAGTGCCATCTGGATCCGTCACCAGTTCCTGCGACGCCGGACCATACACCGTCCGGAAAATCATGTTTCGCTTCAGCATATCCGCCAGTTCAGCACCGCTGTTTGGCGTGCCCAGCATGACCATGCGGTGAATGCGAGGATCACGGTGATCCTGCAAATAGCGACGGACCACCAACCCGCCCATGCTGTGAACCACAAAACTGATTTTGGAAACATCCGTCAGCGATGCAATGAGTGAGTGCACGTAGCCAGCCGCCTGTGCGATCGGCACTCGTGTACTTGGATATTCAAACGGCACATGGACAAACCCCGCGGTTGGCATCGCGTCGAGAATCGGCCGCATGGATCTCGATGTCCGGCCGATGCCGTGCAGATAAATCACGGCGTGCCCCGTATCAGGTTTCAAATCGTTTGCTGCCCGAATCCGATCGAGAGTTTTCTGACAGTCCTCGATCGTGCCCGATTGATACCGCCGATTGTTTTTGTCGAGTAATCGGAAATGTCCCGTGAATACGTGACGTTGAATCCTGTAACTCTGAAAGTAGCAGACATCGCCCCAGAACTGCATCCCGCCCAACGTCGGGGCTCCCGGTTGTGGCGCCTCACTGTCCGTCATTTCCCCATCCTCAACTTGCTCAGCGATCGAATCCGACTTCAATTCGTCGGCGCGAAGACAGGTTTCGCCGTTGATAATTCTGACGCTCAAGGCAAACCCAATTCGCCGAATGATATCACGTCTGCTCGTCATAAGGAGTTGGAATTCTGTTGCAGTTTTCTGACCGGTAATTTTGCTGCCTGATTCGTGTTTCGCTACGTCATGGTCAGAGTCAAATCTCGGGCGGCGGGATTGCGGCGGAGCAGGGCGGCGATGCCTTCCAGTAACATCAGGGCCGCCAGAATGAGCAATACGACGGCGATCCAGGCAACCGGATCGGCGTTGCCTCCTTTGGCAAATTGCTGCTGCACAATTGTAAGCAAAGCCCACGAACTCATCACATACATGAAGACGGCCGGAATCCCCGTGACGAAGAAGACCCAAACGGCCTGGCGCGTCCTCCACAGCCAGACGGTCACACCCAGCAACGTCAA